>NZ_JAWJBQ010000018.1:0-115174 GCF_046535955.1 Pseudoalteromonas sp. SIMBA_162
AACGCTATTGCAGTTAGGGCAACGAATCAGCAAATAATGATTCACGGCATATTTTGGGAGACATGATCAGGCTGTTATTTTTGTTTTGAAAATAACTATTTTGGCCTCAGTTTCTGTAGCTAACTTTTTCCAATTTGACCCTAAGAAAAAACATCATCCTCGAAGTCACATGGCAGCTCCACCCGCTCTACTGGGTCGCTAATCAGGGCATGCATCAGCTCGTAGGTAAACTTTCGCATAGCATACTGATTTAGCTCTTTATTCGCTGTAATTTCAGGGCCAATTACCTCCCATAGCTCATCTAAATTCGCATTATCACTGCGTAATTCTAATAAGTTTATCTGATGGTCATTCGTGGTAATTACTCGGCAAAATGTTTGTAATAAATTTAAAAAATCCAATGTTGATACGTATGCATGTTTCATGTGTTCACTATCCTTGTGTGGTTTGTTATCAAAATCGATAACGTATTAGTAAATAAAATCAGACATGGGTATTTAAAACGGTTTACGAAAAATATTTTTAAAAAAGCGAACAAATGTTCGCTTAGGGGGTTATGCATTTTCGATAATATCGACCCAATCACTTTCTGCTGCTGCAAAAAATGTAGTTGGCGTTTGCATAAATATTTGCTGAAACTCCTCAGAGAACAGCTCACAAAACTGTGTTATTTGCTCTATGTAGATAAGTAAAAAAAGCGTCATGTCGTGCCCTTCTAAATACCTATTCTCAAAACTTGGATTTTTTTCCAACATACTATTTGAAATACTAATGCCAAGTATTTTTCCAACGCTATCTCTATGTAAATAGATGTAATTATTGAAATTTAACTCTAATGTTTGTTCATTAACTACATCTGCTAACAATAAAATTGTAGTGCAGTCATCCCACGGAGATCTACTGGCTCGAACGTATTGGCGAATAAATTGAGATTTAATATTTTTCATGATTTGTCCTCGTTAATTGTCCTGAAATTAACTAGGGCCATGCGGTGGGTAAAATGAAGAGTTGCGTTTATGTTGGCTAAATTTGCAAAAATAATAAAAATCATTAATGTTGAGTACGGACCTTTCACCTCGAGAATGAACAATATGACTGATTTTATTTGGATATTACCAGCGATAGTACTGACACTAATTTTAATAAGACTTGTTTTGTCACACGATAAAAAAATTTAAGCCTGCGCATATAAACCCTCTATCTAACTGCCTACTTAAGCATAAATACCCAACTTAAGGTAAGCTTTTTACCCATCCCCCCTCCGCATTTTCTCAGAGTTATTTTTTAAACTATACACACTCTAATCAAGGTCAAATTGCACGCAAAAAATCTTAGAAATGCCGAAAACGTTAATAGCATCAATAAAAAATTAAAATATTTTTAAAATTACAAAACACTGATTTTAAAGTGATTTAAATTTTATTTATGTTGTTTCTTTTATTTTTATTGAGTTTTTTCCACTTTACTACTTAAAAAGAATTTTCCAATGTCGATATGAAGATAGAAAGGTTGAGAGTTTTTTTTAAAATCAAATACATTTCTAGGAAGTTTAAATGATAGACGTAGTACTAATCAGCAAATATTGCGAAGTGTCGGGCGAAACTAAAAAAGCCGTAGAATCTCGAATCCAGAGAGGTGCTTGGGTAGAAGGTAAACATTTTTATAAAGTTGATGGCGTTAGAGAACGTTGGGTTGATCTAAATAATGTAACTGACTGGGTTAAAAATCAAGGAGGTTTGATTTAGTAACCAAAGGGTTTTGGGCTGAGCTTAGCAGCAAAGAACCCTTAAAATACAGTATTTTATGGATAAAATATATAAGATTAAAATATTAAAGTGATAACTCTAAAATGCTATTAAAAACTCAAAAAATTAAGCCCCCAGCGGGCGTAGTAATTCGTTACAACTCAAAAGGTGAAGCTACATCATTCCAACTCACCTTCACCTACAAAGGTGTTTTATGTAGAGAAAAAGTACCATTCATCCCTAATAAGCAAGGCCTAAAATCTGCAGGATTTTTTTTGGGCCAAATCAAAAATGAAATAGCGCATGACACTTTTGATTATTCCACACATTTTCCAAAATCTAACAAAGTAAAGCTGTTTACAACTACCCCAAACGACGCAAAAGTTGTTGAGTACATGGACCTATATATTGAAAGGGGAATAGTCAGGGGATTAGAAAAATCAACAATTACTGGGTATAAGAAAGCTAAAAACGGATTAAAAGCATTATGGGATTGTAAAGTTTCTGAATTGGAGAGCATTGATGTTGTAAATTTAATCGAAACATCAACTGTATCGAGAAAAACATTATCAAACCGGATTTCACTTTTACGTTGTTGCCTAGATCGAGCTGTGATCGATAAATTAATAAAATCAAACCCTGTTAAAAATATCCGCATAGGTGAATATTTACCTAAAATAAACAACATAGATTTAAGAGGTGCACATAAAAATGTAATTCCATTCACACCTCAAGAAAAGGCTAGGATAATAAACGGTTCATCTGGGACGATACGAGCAATTGTAAGCCTTGTATTCAACACAGGCATTCGCTCTAGTGAGTGGGTTGCGTTAAAAAAAGCTGACGTATGTTTAAAAACAAAACAGGTGTCAATTTACGAAGCTATTGTTGACGGTATAGTTAAGGCAACCAAAACAAAAGCCGGCCGAAGAAAAATTCCTATTTCAGAAGATGTTTGTGATCTATTAGCGATAGAAATGAAAAAACATAACTCTGAATACCTATTTTTAAATTCTCGGCAAAGGGTTTGGAACCAAGATTCGTTTAGAAAAAATAGATGGATAAAATTACTAGACTCTTGTGGTGTACAGTACCGTTACCCCTACCAGATGAGACACACGTTTGCATCTCAGTTGATTTCTGAAGGTGCAAACCACTGGAAGGTATCTAAGCTTATGGGGCACTCTTCACCCAATACACTCTATCAGCATTATGGTAATTTCATCGATGAGTATGAAAGAGAGCATAATACTTAGTTAAATACAGACTTAAAGGGGGGATGATAGACTTGATACGTATTCTACTCAGCTAACCCTCCCCTGCTACTTAATAATAGCTATTTAGCCCAAGTCAAACTTCTGGAAAGTGCCAATTGCAGGCTTTGAAGGTTTTTAATGTATGAAGTTAAGGTTTTACCCCTTTGTTTTTATAATTACTGTTTTTCATTAGTGTAATTAAGATGGTCGTCATCTAATTTTTTTATTTCTGTTAATATGAATTATCAGGTTGAGTTATGTTAGATAATTAAATTAACTATGCCTACACATATAGCAAAGATTACTAGAAGCCAATAAATACGATGAAGAAGCTGTTTCGCAAAAATAAGTATTGAGCAGCTAACCCATATGTGTTTCTCTTTATTTTCTTTTGCTAAATCAGAATCAAGAATTGATTGTATGACATGCGCTTTATCTTTAAGTGATTCAACTCGCAATTCGATATACTTAGAGTTGGCTTGACTATCATTACCATTAGATTTTGCAACAGCCTTTGCCCAAATCCCTCTGCAAATATCCCCACCTTCTAACTCATCCAGTACTAACTCGTAAAGCTTCTCCTCTATCAACCTAGATTTAGCACTATTAAGTCTTAATCGTTTTAGCATTATAGTCCTTTCAAAAATTGCATCATCAGAATTGCGATGCTCGCTGAAGAAGCGATTGCCATAAAAAAATTAAGAGCCTTATCAGTCCATTCATCATCTGAAGCATAATTGTGAAGATAGCCAATTTGGGCCTTAAGTTCCTTTAATAAATTCCAATACCTTAACTGGTACAAATCATACTCCCTTGGAATGGCTAACAACCCTATCTACGACATTTATCGTTTTATAAACGGGTAAATGTACATATATCATAATGTATTTATCTTAGCCCTCAAAAAAACATCTGTAAACATATAGTTAACCTTGTCAGATGTTTTATAAATGGCAAAAAAAGGAGCAAAATGGAAGAGTTCTGGAATATCGGACAAAACACAAAAAATTGTATACGCCCTCGGTTATTTGCAGATTCACGTTATTAGATCACCTTTTTAACTATGATTTCTGAGGCAATGGGATCAAATTTTGACTTCAGACATCAAAACTTTTGACTGACCGCTTCACGCCCTGAGGCATTCATCAAGTCATTTATGTCTTTAATGATGGCCAATCACGCTCTTTAAGTGCCTTTAAATACTTAGCCTCATCGTAGCAACATTTCATTTTCCAACACCGATAGATTATGCGTATCCATTTAAATGCAAGCACTCTAACAGCAGATTGATGAGACTTACCTTTAGAGCGTTACCCTTGATAATATATACCCGCCCAATAAGAAGTATGTACTGTTTTCGCGGCCCACTCCACGAAGGTTTGTCTTACAAACTTAGAGCATTGCCATCGCCAATGTACCCATGACTTCTGTCCACTTCGTTCGGTAACAGGCGCAATACCCGCATAATTTTGAATTTCTTCGGCACTATTAAACGGTTTCGATTATCCCCAAGAGCCGCTAACATTCTAGGCCCCATACATGGCTCGATACATGGTAAGGATTTGAAAATGTCTGCATCTGGTAATATTTTAAACAACTCATCTATACGCACGTCATAAATTCTAATACTCTCCACTGCTAATTTGATTTGCTTTACCTGAGCTACAGCGAGCAACATATTAGCTTCTATGACATATTGATCCGTTGCAAGCGGAAGTGCATTTCTAATGTGCTCAATCCGTGCTTCTGTTTGCTTAACAGCGGGTCCACCTTTAGAGTTCAGAAAACGCCGTATTGTATTAGCTTTAGCTCTTTTAAGTAGTTGGAGGCTAGGCCATCTAGCAATGAGATCTAAGAATAGCCCGCTGTCTAGGTGGGAGAACCATTCTAAAGGCTGAGGGTAGTACTGCTTAAGTGTATTAATAAGCCCATTAACAAAACGTCGTTTATCTTCAACCAGCAGTCTTCGTTGTTCAACTAATTGTTGTAATAGCCTGAGTTCACCGGTACTTGGTTCAATTGGTTTTATTTTTTCTGGATAGCGTAGCATAAGGTCAAGTGCCAACTCTGCATCTTGAGGGTCATCTTTGGCACCACTAGGTGAAAATGCTTGGCGGTAACGTGCTAGTGACAACGCATGAACGGGGAAAACTGTAATAAAGGGATATTTTTGTAGAGCATACACTATTGGACCTTTTTTTAACTCCAGTGCAACTGCGATTCTCCCATTTACCTGGTTGTGCAACGTATTGAGCAAAGTATCTAATGATTCTGGTGTATGTTGAATTACCTCAAAGCGACGCCCGCCAGTTTTAAATTGAATACAAGCATCATGTTTTTTATCTGCCCAATCTAAGCCAACATGTGCAGCAAATTGATCTATCGACATTATCATCCACTCCTATTTATGAAGGATTGGTATGTATTCCACGCTATTCGAAAGAAATATAGCCAGCAGTTTATGTGCGTGCCCTGAGTATTCGTTAGCGAGCCGTGGAGCACTTACTGGCTCGAAAGAAAAGCGGTGATCATCAAATGATTTTCGCTCATTATTCGTAGCCTGTAAGCACATATCCTAAACCACTTTAAAGTGTAGTTCTTAGGTGTAAATGACTATATATCGCTCACAGCCGAACTTCGTAAAAGTTCCAATAAATGTCATTCAATTTATTGGCTACTTGGGACTGAAACGTACGTTTAGTTTTAAATGACTTTACACTAAAGTAATGTGAATCAATGATATGGGCTTAATAAACTATACAGCATGTGCTAGTTTTCCTGTTAGAATCAAATGTATAATTTTAAAAAGTAGATTTTGAGCAATCATTGAAAAATGATTGTCTAGTTGACAAGTAATCCGCGGAGTAGAAGTAATGGAATTTGAAGTACCAACAATAATAATCGGAATATTATCATTCGGCTTCGCGATATTTTTAGGACGTAAAATACATCCATTCTTCTACCCTGAGCGAAAAGGACTTAGAGATTCGTTTGAAGCAGGAGTGAGATTAGACAGGAAGTTTGGTAACTACGATGGAAGAAGCGAGGATGTATTCGAATCAACAAAAGGCGGAGGTTTCATGATCATTGTTCTGTCTGCATTTTTTGGCTCATTCTTTGGGCTTCAATATGCGCTAATAAAAGCAACAGAGTTTTTATCTTAAATCTTAATTGACCTCCCAATTCCCTTCTCGCTCTAAACGACTTTTCACCTCTAGCTCTACTCCATAACGTAATGTACAAATTAAAAACGGACTGCTTGAACTCACAGCGTTTATATGCCGTTAAAGGTACTTTAATGTTCATATTGAAATAACCATTCGGGTTACCTCGCTCTAGCTTTATATAAAAGTTAAATTTTGATTGCAGATACCAAGCATTCCCGAAGTTTCTTCAATTGTAATTCAACCTTTTTATCTTCAAGCATTAACATATTCAACCGTCCTACCGTTTTAGATATTGCTGAAAAATGGTGGACATTGAAAACATCGGCTAGTGCCTGCAAATTTAACCCTGTTAAATCTTGGCATAACTTCATAGCAAACCAGCGTGGTAAGTTTTTTTCTTTTCGACCCTTTTTAACCATTAAGATATCATCAATTTCAACACTGAAGTATGTGGCAAGATAAACAATAACATCATCTGGTGAATGCTTTTTAGTAACAAACTTACTTTTGCTGTTAGATGTTGTAATGTAGTCCTTTATACTTTCAATAAAATCCTGACTGCCCAATACTGACGATAAAGGTTTAGTATTATAAAAATCACTTATTTCTTTAGTGTTTCCCAATCCGACAAATTGCTTATAAGCTGCATATTTAGACCTTTTACCTTGCAGCAAGAATATAAAGTCTCGAACTAGCCATTTGGGCATTTCTGCTTTTTTGATGAACGAATGATAGCTAGACCATTCATACTCAGCAAGGTCACATGCTAGCGGTGTGTTTGTTTCGATTGGGTTACGATGAATATAACGGCTCACATGCAATAAGTAGTTTTCAGCATCCACCAACACCGCGGTATACCTCCCTCTAAACAGTGCACCATCTGTATTATATTTTCGATTAAAGTATTGAGTATAAAGGCCATTAATATGCTTCATGGCTCTGCCTAAATTAGCATCGGGAGTTTTTATTAGCAGATGGTAATGATTGGTCATTAAACAATATGCGTGCACCTCTATATTAAAACGATAGCTCGCTTTCTCAATACAAGATAAAAAATACTTAAAGTCCTTATCACTTAAAAAAGTACTTTCCCCCCCTCTCCCACGATTCGTTACATGATGAAACGCATTCTCATATTCTATTCGCAGTGGCCTAGGCATAGCTATTTACTCAATAAGCAGAAAAATATAAGTCTAAATTATTGATGTCTGAAGTCAAGGTCTGACCCCAGCAAGGGCATGGCTATATTTTTCCGCTATTCAACAGTTCTATGATAATTTTTCACAAGAAAACCGTGTGTATATTTTGTGTATTTTTGTGAAAAAGCACTGAAAACATAAAATGTACAATTAAGCCAAAAGCCCGTATTTGCTGGTGTGTAGAGTTTGTGTATTTTGTAGAGTGTTATAGAGGGTTGTAGATGTGAAAAAACCGCTGAAAGCTACGTATTTACTAGCTTTCAGCGGTTTTAAAGTGGTGGAGCTGGGGGGATTTGAACCCCCGTCCGAAAAGCCTCGACCGTCGGTACTACATGTTTAGTATTGTCATTTAATTAACCTTTAAATCCCGGACAAACACGGTAAGTAAAGGCGAGGCCGCTTAGTTTTAACGCTTCAACCCCGGCCAGGGTTTCCATCGCGATCAGGTGTTAGGGTGACACTCCAAAATCCAGTCCACAAGAATACATGGAAGGAGCGCTAGCCAGCCTAAGCTGCTAGAGAGTAGTTATCGTCGTTTGCGATTACTTTAGATTGCGGCTTTTTTACGAGGCAAACCGCACCTCGACATGCACCTTGGGCTTCTTGAATTCCGTCGAATCCTAATCAGCCCCTGAATTAGTAAACTCATTCAGAGCGTGCAAGCAGTATAACTGAGTAAAGTGATGATACTCAAGGCTTAATGACGCTTTATTTGATTTACACAGGCTAACTGCATATTTAGCAACCAAATTAGCAATAATGTATTAGCTGCAGTAAACATTTACTTAACAATATGGTAAACCTGTGTTCAAATAAGGGATTAGCCAGCTATTGCTAAAGGTTTAGTTGTAACTGTAAAGGTTAAGAATAATAACAGGCATAAGAAGTAGGGATTTAAAATGTCGGTTTTTTCATTAGATAAAAATACAGGGTGTGTTTCTTTAATTAAACATCCTATTGATAGCGGTTTTCCGGTCACAAGCACTCAATTAATTGAAATGTTTGAACAATCTGAATTTGGCGAGTATGAAACTATTACAGCTAATATCGGTAAACTTTTTGCGCCTTCTAAAAACCACAAAGAAGTATCTTTGGTGATTGCTAAAGCAGTGGATGCCACTATTGCTATTAATATTGATGAAAAGAATATGGTTGCAGAGGCCACTATTACTACAGCTAAAGGTGGATCACTGCTAACAATGGAAGATGCGCAAGAGGCGCTTAGCCAAGCAGGTGTAAAAAAAGGGATTAGTCCGCGTGCGCTTGATAGTTTTTTAGGCCAACAGTTTGAAAAAGCTTCAGGTGTGGCATATAGCGCTATTGTAGCCCATGGCCGCAATCCAAAAGAAGGTAGCGATGCTAAATTTGTTCGCCTTTGCTCAACAGCACAAGATCGCGTTTTAAGCCCGCAAGCAACCGCTGGCGGTAAAGTTGATATGAAAGATCTTGGGGCTATCATTACTGTTAAACCGGGCACTCCTCTTATGCAACGTATAGCCGCCACCCAGGGTGAAGACGGATACACGGTGTTTGGCGATATTATCCCTGCTTCGCCAGGAAAAGAACTTGAACTACAACCCTTTGAAGGGACAAAAATAGACCCAACAAACCCTAATTTACTGATTGCAGATTGCAAAGGCGTTCCTGTTGCGCTGCCACGTGGAATGCGCGTTGACGACGTTTTATGTTTCGATAATGTAGATGTAAGTACAGGCCACATTGATTTTGACGGCAGTGTAATTATTAGTGGCGATATAAAAGACGGAATGCGAGTAAAAGCGAAAGGTGACATTACTGTTTTAGGCTTTGTTGAATCAGGAATTGTGCAGAGCGAAAGTGCTGTAACTATTGTATTAGGTGCCATAGGCCGAAACCGTGAAAACGAAGAAGCATTTACTTGCCGTATTTCAGCCAAGCGTACAATTTCTATAGGCTATGCTCAATATTGTGACATTAAGACTGAACAAAGTTTATTCATAGAGCGCCAAGTATTACATTGTGACCTAACAGCTAAACGTTTAATACGTGTTGGCAAAGCCGATAACCCTCGTGGCAAAATTATTGGTGGTAATATATTTGATGCAATGCGGATTGAAACTGGTGAATTAGGTGCGCCTGCTGGTACTAAAACGCGTGTATTTTTAGCACAAAATTGGTTTGAACTGCGTGATAAGCAAAGCCAAATTAACGACTTTGAAAAGGTATTAAGTACTAAATTACTGGAATTAAAAAATGCGCGAACTAAAGCAGAGAAAATAACTAACCCTGCTCAGCGCAAGCAATTTACTGATAAAATTACGGCTAACGAAAAGCAAGTAAATGCCCGCTCTCGTCATGTTAAGCAACAAAAAGCACTCGTAAAAAGAAAAATAGCCCAGCTATTGGCCTCTAGCCGCTTAAAAGTGAACGAATTAATGCACCCTGGTGTGGAGCTCAAAATAGCAAAAGAAACAAAACAGTTTTCGCGTATTTATCCCCCCCACTTCGTAAAATTATCTGAGGGTAAAATTACTCAGTCGTTTTAGGTTCCTTGGCGGCTTCATCATCGTCACTCTCATCGAGTGGCGCAAGCGGCCAACCGCCTAACTCTTGCCAACGGTTTACAATTAAACAATATAATTCAGCAGTGCGTTCTGTGTCGTAAAGTGCCGAGTGTGCTTGACTGTTATCAAATTCAATTCCAGCTGCACGACAAGCTTTAGCTAATACTGTTTGACCTAAAGCAAGCCCTGCTAGCGTTGTTGTATCAAAGCTGACAAATGGATGAAACGGTGTGCGCTTTATATTATTACGCTCAATAGCCGCATTTAAAAAGCCATGATCAAACGCGGCGTTATGCGCCACAATAACAGAACGCTGGCACCCTGCTGCCTTTTGCGCTTTACGCACGACCTTACAAATCTCTTTAATGGCGTCTTCTTCTGCGACTGCGCCTCGTAATGGAGAAAATGGGTCAATTCCGTTAAATTCAATTGCTGCTTGCTCAATATTTGCGCCTTCAAACGGCTCAACGTGAAAATGCACTGTTTGATCTATGCTAAGCAACCCGTCATCATCCATTTTTAAAACAGAGACTGCAATTTCAAGTAATGCATCTGTCTCTTTGTTAAAACCAGCAGTTTCAACATCAATAACAACAGGAAAAAAGCCACGAAAGCGTTTTGCGAAAAGGGTTTGCTCAGTATTTGCCATAGTATTCTTGGTTTGTAGGTATAAGCCTTCTATTATGTCAAAAGTAGGTGCCGTTCGGCTAGGGACTTTTTCCTATTATTTATCCCTACAATTATAGGCATATAACTTGCTTAATTGATACTAGCTAAGTGTTAACTGCTATATAATATGGCAGTACTGAACAAAGCCAAATTTTTGGCGTGTCGGGTTTACGGGGAGTTTTTGATGAAATTAAAGTTATTATTAATGAGCGTTAGTATTAGCTCTGCGCTGTTGAGCGTCAGTGCACATGCTGCCATGCGTAATTACTCTGCAAATCAAGACAGTTCAAATTGGGAAGTTGTTAAAACAACACGTTTGCAATGTCAGTTGAACCATGAGGTACCTTACTATGGCGAGGCTATTTTTAAAGCATCGGCGAGTAAAAATAAAAACCTAACTTTCAATTTAGATATGGTTGTTCGCCCTGAAAATTACGCCATTGCAGGGCTTAAAGCAGTTCCTCCTTCTTGGCGATCTGGGCTGCCAGCACGCGACATAGCAAATATGAAGCTACTTAAAAAGTTTGATGGTGAACTCGGTAATCAAACTGCTTGGGAAATGCTTACAGAACTTGAAAAAGGGTTTTACCCCACTTTTTATTACCAAGACTGGCAAAATAGTGCCGATAAAATTGCCGTTGGTATTTCAAGTGTAAACTTTAAGCAAGCCTATTGGGCCTTTTTGCAATGCCGTGACGAACTATTACCTTACAGCTTTGAGGATATTTCGTTTACAGTGATGAACTATCAATCTAATAGCAGTAAGTTAACTAAGTCATCTCAGCAGCGCCTTGATAAAATTGCTGAATATCTAAAAAACGATTCAACCATTGAGTCCATTAGTATTGATTCTTATACCGACAGTTATGGCGGTCGTTGGAACAACTTAGACCTATCTCGTAAGCGTGCAAAAGCGATAAAAGATTATATGGTTAGCTTAGGTGTGGATGAAAATAAAGTAAAAACAACGGGGTTTGGTGAAAAACGCTTTGTAGACACCAATGATAATATTTTAGGCCGCGATAAAAACCGCCGTTTGGTCATTCAAATAGCTAAAATGTAGGGGGGTTACTTAATGTACGAGGTTACAAACTTTGCGCCGTAATTTAATTAATCGCTCTCGATTAAAGACATTTTATGCCGCAAAGTTAAACACGCCCTAGCGCTTACTTTTAGTTTTTAAGTATTTATCACCAAATTGAAAAAAGCCTAAACTAATTACAATAATAGCAGCGCCAATTATTAGCTCTTTACTTAGTGGCTCGTTATTTAGCCACGCACCTAACCCTATTGCAAAGCTAGGTGTAATAAGTGTTGTTAACGCAACGGTGCTCGCGTTTAAGTTTTGTAAAACATGAAAATATGCCAATGCCCCTATTAACGACCCAAATAGTCCTAAATAACCAATTGCCCAAAGCGACCTTAAATTCCAGTTTTGTATATTAAGCTCACCATCAAGCACCCACCACGCAATAAAAAATAATGGCGTTACAAATACTAGTGCACCAAATGTTGTGGCCATAGGGTGAATTGCAATTTTCACCCGCTTTATCATCACACCGCTTAAGCTAAAAAAGCATACAGCCATAAACACATATACAAGCCCAAGCCCCTGAGTTTGTGAGTTTTGTACTTGGTTATAACTTACAAAATAAAGTCCGACTAACGCACTTGCTAAAGCAATGAGTTTTATTAAACTAAATTTAGGCTCGTTTAATAGCTGTTGAGCAAGCAATCCCGATAAAATAGGTGCCAATCCAAACATAAGTGAAATAATGCCAGAAGGCACTGTTCTAGCCGCCATATAACTCAATAACATGCCACCAAAAATACCAATGCTTGAGTAAGCATAGAGTAGGCAGGCTTGCTTACTCCATGGCACTCTTACATTAGTGACTGCAACAACAAGCGCACCAATGAATAGCCCAACGAGCATACGCATTAACACCGCTAGTGATGGCGAAACACTCTCACTACTCCACACAATACCCAGCGGAGTGGTGGACCATATAAGAACCATTAAAAAATAAGAAACCTTAACAGGCACGTACCATTCCTTTGTAAGTTAAAAATAAGGCGAGTGGGTTTTGAGGGAAAAAGCCAGCCAAGCGTATTAATGCACTAGTTACAGTACACGTACTTAACGGTCAGTTTAATCTTAAGATATAAACGCTCAATAACTAGTAATAGAATTATACGCTGTAAAGGGTTTATGGATAGATATTTAATCATATTAAAGATTATAAAATGCTTAAATATACAGCTGTAAAATGTAAGTTACATTTTATTTAATGCCATTTATAACAAAACTATTTGAGTTTTACCGTTCTAGTTATATGGTGCGTGTAAATTAATAATAATTAAGGTAATTAAGTGCTCAAAAATAAAACAACAGGCAGCATGTTAATTGTAGCTGGTACCACTATTGGTGCTGGTATGCTTGCTTTACCTATCGCTTCTGCTGGCTTAGGTTTTATGACTGCACTTGCACTCATTGTTGCAAGCTGGATATTAATGACTTACACCGCCTTGCTGATGCTAGAGCTACACCAGTTTGCCCCTCGTGATGCAACGTTAAATACACTTGCTAAACGCTGGCTTGGGAAGCGCGGTCAATACATTGCCAATTTTTCAATGGTGTTTTTATTTTATGCTTTATGTGCAGCTTATATCGCAGGCGGTGGTGCTCAGCTTCAAGAGCGGATCAACCTTGGATTTGACTTAGAAATTGCCCCCCAATTTGGCTCCGTTATTTTGGCGGTCATTATTGCAAGCGTGGTTACACTAGGGACTAGCAAGGTAGATAAATTTAATAGAATACTTTTTTCAATCAAGGTGATTGTTTTAGCTTGCTTATTTTATATGCTTACGCCCTATGTACAAGCAAAGCACTTGCTCGAAATGCCTGTTGAGCAAGGGCTAATATTATCGGCAATTCCTGTGATATTTACATCTTTTGGTTTTCACGGCTCTATCCCATCAATTGTTAAATACGTAGGTCTTGACATAAAAGTTCTGCGTAAAGTGATGATTGCAGGCGCAGCATTACCCTTGGTCATTTACATATTTTGGCAACTATTAAGCCAAGGTATTATGAGCCAAAGCGATTTACTAAATAGTGAGGGCTTAAGTGGTTTTGTTGCCAGTGTTGCAGGTATTGCACATAGTTCAAATGTATCTATAGCGGTGAAATTATTTGCTGATTTAGCGTTAGCGACTTCATTTTTAGGTGTAAGCTTAGGTTTATTTGATTTTTTTGCTGATGCATTTAAACAAGGAGATAACAACCAAGGCCGTGTTATAACAGCGCTTATTACATTTATTCCGCCTTTGGGGTTTGCTCTTTTTTACCCGCAAGGCTTCATAATGGCCCTTGGCTATGCCGCCATTGCTTTAGTTGTACTGGCTGTATTTTTACCTGTTGCTATGGTTTATAAACAACGTGCCTCAACCAGTACCAACACTGGTTATAAAGTACGCAGTGGTCGTACAGGGCTATTGATTGCAGCGTTATGTGGTGTGCTAATAATTACTGCGCAATTTATGCAAATGAGTGGGGTTATACCTGCAATTGGTTAAAGCTTGCTTTTGTAATACCAAAATTTAGTTAATAAAAAACCGCACACCATGATTAATGAAGTGCGGTTTTTTTATATTAGCTACGTTTATTTACAAACGTCAGCAACTGCATTTGCAAAGTAATCAAGGTTTGCTTTGCTAACACCGGCTACGTTGACACGACTTGAGCCAACAATGTATATGCCGTACTCTTTTTGTAATCGCTCAATTTGCTCTTTATTAATACCCAAGAACGAAAACATACCGTGTTGACGTTCAATAAATGAAAAGTCTTGTGCTATGTCTTTTGATGCTAAGCTTTCTTTAATTAAACTACGAAGGCCATTAATACGCGTACGCATTTCCTCAAGTTCAGCATGCCACATTTGCGTAAGCTCTGTACTGCTTAAAATAGTGTTAACAATATCAGCACCATGTGCCGGAGGCATTGAATAAATGCTACGTACCACACTTAACATTACTGAGTTTGACACATCAGCTGTCGCACTGTCTTTTGCAATTAATGAACATGCACCGATACGCTCACGATATAAACCAAAGTTTTTAGAGCACGATGAGCAAATAATTAACTCTTCAACGGCATCAGCTAAAATACGAAGTCCGCGTGCATCTTCTTCTAGTGAAGAGCCAAAGCCTTGGTAAGCTATATCTACTAATGGTGTAAAGCCAACTTCTTTAGCAAGCTCTGCTACTGTGTTCCACTGAGCTTCGTTTAAATCCATGCCACTTGGGTTATGACAGCATGCGTGTAATAGCACTACATCACCCTTTGGTACTTGCTTAAGGGTATTGATCATCTCATCAAATAGCAGGTCTTTATTTTCGTAGTCGTAGTACGGGTATTCTTTTACGGTTAAACCCGCAGCTTCAAATAAACTAATGTGGTTTGCCCAAGTAGGTGTGGTAACCCATACAGTTGCATCTGTATTACAACGCTTAATAAACTCAGCAGCAACACGAAGTGCACCTGTACCACCTGGTGCTTGTGCTGTACGCACGCGATTTGCTAATAATGCTTGGTGCTCACCAAGTAATAGCTGTTCCATTTTTTGACAGTAGTCTAAGTTACCTGCTAAGCCAATATAAGATTTGCTTGTTTCATTTTCTAAGCGGAATGCTTCTGCTTTCTTCACTGCGTTTAATACAGGTGTATTACCGTGCTCATCTTTATAAACACCCACACCTAAATCAATTTTATTAGGGTTTGTATCTTTTTTATAGGCCGCCATAAGGCCAAGAATAGGATCGGTTGGTAATGGTTTTAATACTGAGAACATGGGCTATCTCTTATCTATATTTATGGGTTAGCAATTAAGCTTAGCTTAACATAAAAGCACATCACGTTGACTAGTGTTATTTACACGAGTGAGTGAGGAATTTTAATACAACACGCAATTAAAATGGCCAAAACTTTGTCATCAAAAAAGTCATTATCAAATGCTTCAGCATCAATAATACCTACACACTCATTTTGGGCATTAAATAAAGGCAAACATACTTCAGATTTAACTTTAGGGTCACAGGTATAATACTCTCCACCTTGTGCTAGATACTTCTCTACATTATTAATAATGCGACCTTTTTGTGATAACGCCACTTGAACATTATTGCTTCCTGCAGCAAAGGCCTCTGTAAGCGGAAATAGAGGGCGGCTAGGTACACCATGATAAGCAAGCTTTAAAAGTTGTTTACCTTCGTCTGTGTCTGTTGATTGATAAATACCATACCAGTCAACACCCGTTTGCGCGTGTACATAGTTAACAATACTTTGCAGCTGTGCAAGCTTGCTATTGGTATTACTATCGTTACTTAAAAAATCAGCAAGGTTAAAAGGCTCATCTTGCAAGTAACCAAATAAGCTACACGCCCCGCCTTCACCTAATTCAGGTATTTGATACTGCCAACGCGTTTCTGGTAAAGATGTATGCGCTAAATAGTGCTCAAGCTTTTCAAGCTCGGCTGTAATTAAGTTTGCATTAACGCGCAACTGCGCTTGCGTTAAATAAGAAGAAATCATTTGGCCATCCATACATCTAAGTTTCCAGAAATAATAGCATGGATATTTTCACAGAGCTAGATCAACTTATAGGACATTTCAACTTGGTTACCACTGGCGTTATATGTGACTTTTTCTGCAATTTCTTCAAGCAGTGAAAGACCACGCCCAAATTCATTATTGCCACTCATTTCATCATTTGATTGGCTACTGAACCCCCTCCCCGAATCACAAATGATAAAATACAAACTGAGTGTTTCTGGGCAGTAGCGTATATCAATAATGATCATGGCATCTTTTAACTCATTTATGGCTTTCTCACGCATTTCATAAAACTTAAAAAAACCGTCTTCTTGCAGCTTTATTGCGGAGTCTAATCCTAAAACACCATGATCAAGTGAATTATTATAAGCTTCAGAAAGGAGTAAAAAAATGTTTGAGCGATGGTCATTTAATCCCTCAATACGACTAAGAATATTGACAATATCGTAGACAGGATCGGTTTGCTTAATTTGCTTTGAATTAAGGCTTAATGACAAATTGAAGGCAAGCGTTGAAAAAGGCTCTCTCGGCTTTTCTTCCACCTGCAAAGGCAAACAGTTAAGCAAGACAATGCTTACATCATCTTGCTGTTGTAAGCCCTGCGCAAAATCACTCACATCAGCAATTATATCTTCACAAGAGATCATGGGCTTACTTTTTAATGATGCTATAAAGCGTTCTTCAGCAAAAAACTCGTCCTGCTTATTAGTGGTTTCTGTTATGCCGTCGGTAGCAAAAACTAAACGTGTATCACTATTTACTTCAAAATGTATTAAATCGTACTCAAATTCATGTTTGTCTAATATACCCAATGCCATGTGTTGAGATTCTAATGTCTTTTTTATATTACCTTCAGTATCGATCAAATATGCATCGGGTAAGCCACCAAGCCACGCTGATATACTTTTTCCTGACGCACTGAGCTCCACAATGGTAGCCGCGCAAAACATATGCCCCGGTAACAGGTTGTAAAGAAGTGTATTTAGCTCAAAGGCAATATCATTAACGGCCTTACCTTTATTTACCATTGTATAAAATGCGCGAGAGACAGGTAGCGCACCTATAGCAGCTGCCAAGCCATGCCCAGTAAAGTCACCCAGCATGCAATACAAGTTACCAATGGGACTTTGTGCAACTAAAAACATGTCACCATTAAACATGGATGCTGGCGATAAATTAAAATCTAGATGTTGCTTAAAATCATCTTGATATTCGAGTGAATTATTAAATATGTGTTCCACTATTTCGTGTTCACGTTCAATTTGATTGTGGTGATACTCGAGTAGTTTTTTTTGTTGGTTGGCTTTTTTGCTTAGCTCACGAGTTCTTCTATGAGCTTTAATTTTTGCGTGAAGAATAACTTTATCAAATGGCTTGTGGATAAAGTCATCTCCGCCAACTTCTAAACATTTTTCAAAACTTGCTTTGTCGTCTAACGAAGTAATAAAAATAATAGGTAAATAAACTTCACTGTATTTATTTTTTATTATTTTGGCTGTCTCAAAACCATCCATAACCGGCATTATTACATCGAGTAACACAATGTCTATGGCTTCATGCTCAAGGACTTTAATTGCTTCTTGGCCGTTGAAGGCCATCGATACTTGATAACCTTCATCTTTGAGCATTTGACTTAATAAAATACGGTTTAATGCCTGATCATCGACAATAAGAACGTGTGCTGCCATTAGCTAATATCAAATTTCTTATCGAAGCGCGATATTTGTAATATTTTTTTCAGCTGTGGCTGGCAATTAGTGATTTCAAACACAGTCACTTTATCTTCTAATGTTTTTTTCATATTTAAAAGCATGCCTAGTGCAGAACTATCCATATAGTCAGTTTCTCTTAAATCTACAATCACTTTGTTAGTGCTACTGTCTATCTGAGCATAGGCTTGGCGAAAAGACTGCACTAAATTAAAGTCAAACTTTCCCTTTATTTGTATTGTTAGCGCTTTCCCATCGGCTGATGTACGGGTAGTTAAATTCATCGATTTCTCCGTTAAATGTATCTTTGATTAAATATAACCTGTTAAAAGTATTTAGCAAAAAGAAAAACACACAACAGCAAATTTGCTATTATTTACGCCATTATTTAATACATTTTGACTGAATAAGGTAAACCATGACAGATAGTCACTTAGTATATTCAACAAGCACTGGACGTATTGACCAGCCAAAACCAGAAAAAGAGCTTGATATTAAGCTTTTCAAAGATGGTTTTGTTCGTATTGAGCGTCAAACAAAAGGTCGCAAAGGTAAAGGCGTAATGCTTGTTGTTGGCATAGACCCAAAAGAGCATGACTTAAAAAAGTTAGCTAAAACAATAAAAAGTAAAATGGGCCAAGGTGGCGCTGTAAAAGAAGGCGTTATAGAAGTCCAAGGCGATGACCGAGATAAGTTAAAAGCAATTTTAGAGGGCTTGAAGTTTAAAGTGAAAATTGCGGGTGGTTAACCCGCAATTATAAAACTACATTACTTTTTTAAATGGTACTTCACCCAGCTTTAAATATAAGTCTGGTAAATCAGACTCAGGGATTGGCCGGCTGTAATAGTACCCTTGCACTATAAAACAGTTGTTGTTTTGTAAAAACTCAACTTGATCTATGGTTTCTACCCCTTCAGCAACCACATCTAAATTAAGCTTTTGAGCCATTGCTATAATAGCGGCAGTAATCTCCATGTCATTGCTATCTTCTGGGATATCTTGCACAAATGAACGATCTATTTTGAGTATATCTACCGGGAAGCGTTTTAAATAACTAAGCGAAGAATACCCCGTTCCAAAATCATCAATTGAAATAGAAATACCTAGCGCTTTTAGCTCATGAAGTTGAGCAATAGCAGCCTCTACGTTCCCCATCAGCATGCTTTCAGTTAACTCTAAATGTAATCGTTTAGCCGATACGCCCGATGTAATAATCATCTTACTTAGGGTCGGCACAAGATTCGAATCTTTAAATTGGCGAGCAGATAAGTTAATCGATACGTTATTTTCACGGTTTTGCTCTGTCAATCTCACAACGAAATCACATGACTCCTGTAATACCCACTCACCTAATTCAACAATAAGCCCTGTCGCCTCAGCTATAGGAATAAACTTATCTGGCGGTATTAAACCTTCTGTTGGGTGGAACCATCTCAATAATGCCTCGTATCCTACAACCTTTTGAGTACGGCTATCTATCTGCGGCTGATAATAAACCACAAACTGATCTTCTTTTAACGCAATACGCAATTCGTTTTCTATAAATAAGCGCTCATTTGCGGCTGCATTTAGCTCTTGGCTATAAAAGTGGAACGTATTTCGCCCTTTCTCTTTGGCCTCATACATTGCTAAATCCGCGTGCTTTAATAATTGATCTTCTTCGAGGCTGTCATATGGCGCCATAGTAATACCAATACTCGCGCTTATAATTACTTCGTTATTTCCTAGCATAATAGGCATATTAAGCGTTTGTTGGATTGTATGTGCTACATCGGTTGCGTGTTCTTGGCTTTCAATTCCACTGAGTAATACTGCAAACTCATCGCCGCCTAAACGTGCAATCGTATCTTCTGATCTTAGGCGCTTCTTCAATCTATTCGCGACCTGTATTAATAATTGATCGCCTGCGTCATGTCCAAGGGTGTCATTAATTCGCTTAAATTCATCTAAATCAAAGTAAAAAAGTGAAAAGGCATAATGACCACGTTCTGCAAGCGCAAGAGATTTGCGCAACTGCATTCTGAAGAAGGTTCTGTTTGCTAAACCTGTTAGCGTGTCAAAATAAGCGAGCTGTTCCATTTTGCGCTGGCTTTCTTTAACAAACGAGATATCTTGTGCGGAAGCAACATAACTTGTGATATTACCGCCTTCCTCTCGTATCGGTGAAACGCTCAATGAAACCCAAATAGGCTGTTTGTCTTTGCTTTCAATTAACGTATCACCGCGCCAATAGTTACGACTACGTAGGTCTATATCAATATCTTCAACCAAAATAGCCATATCAGACGCAATAATGTTTAAAAGTGGCGCTCGAGTGAAATGACTTTCTGGATAACCTGTCATCTCTAACATTTTGGGGTTAACGTATTCGATAACAAAGTTCTCGTCAGTTATAACAACACCTGTGCCAGAGAAAGCAACTGCTTTTGATAATCGATTAGCTGCTTTTTCGGCTATTTCTTTTTCAGTTATTCGCTGGTTAAGTCCATCTATTAATTTACGAATTTCAACCGTCATATCTTTAAACGAACCGTTAAGCGTACCAATTTCGTCTTTGTTCTCTTCTGGAAATTGAGTATCTAGTTTGCCCTGACCAAAGCTCGATACCGCATAAACAAGTGAATGCAATCGGCGTAACACAAGATGCTGCAAGGCTTGATGCAATAACAAGGCAACTAAAATAGCGTAAAGAATAAAAAGACCAAAAAACTTAAGTTTCAAATCTTGCAGAGCAGACAATGTAGAAGAACGCTTTTTATAAACCCCTATGTACCAATCTAGCTGATCAATTTTTTGAATATTGATTAAGTGTGCCTCGTCATTTTGTAAAAAAGAACTTGCATATTCTGGAAGCTTTGTCGCAATTGCCTCACTAATAATTGACTTGAGCTGAGGGTTTACAAACTCGTCCATAGCCACTTTTTTATTATTTTTTCCGTATTCAGCAAGTAATGAAGTACTCAAATCTGGGTGGGCTAATAATTGGCCTTTACTATCAAAAACAAGTAAGTTTTTTTCTTTGTCTCCTATAGGTAGAAAAGACACGAGTTTATTAAGCGTAATATCACTGCCTGTAACCCCTATAAATTCATTATTCGAATAAATAGGGACCAGTAAACTGATCACCCAATCATGCCATACTCTATCGTAGTAAACCTTTGACCATTCAGGCTCTACAGAGTTGCCTAAACTTTCGCGAACATACTTATAAGTTGAACCACCGCTTACTCGAAAATCAGCAGGAGCATTTAACGCCCAATTAGGTGGCGATATTCTGATAAAGTCATCATTGGTTATAAGGTAAAAATTGTAGAAGTCATAAACTAATGTTGGTGAGATAACATCCCATAGTGCTTCAGAGTTATTAAATAACTGTTTGTAAAAAGGTGTGAACTTTTCTTGTGGTAAAAACGCGGCAGATAAACCATCCGATGAAGCGCTTCGAATAGTGCCATCACTATTAAACTGTAATTGTGCTTTACTGGTTAGATCAATTGGGGAGTTTTTTTGAAATAACTGCTCATTAACTATGTTGTTAGCTTGCTTAGCAATGTTAACTTTTGTTTCTATTCGTTCTTTAAATTGCCTTACTAATAAATCGGTCGAGCTTTTTAGTACTTCGTGCTCTTCAAAAACCAGCTGCTTTTCCTCAGATTTAAGCATAAAAAAGGCAGCACAAACACCCGCAATTAAACAAATTGAGGATATGAGTAACGACAATTTCACACTTAAAGAGTTTATTCCAAAACGCGATGGAGGGCGTCTATATAGCACAAGCCAACCTTAATTATTAATAGTTGTTATTATTTAGCTGTTAATGAAATATACCAGATTCAAATTCATTATTATAAATTTTTTGTAAACTTTATAAAAAAATTACAAAAGTTGAAATAATCAATACTTAAGCACTATCTTAGTAAAGTATGTTATTGACATTACCCCTAACTCTCCATACATTAACTACATGAACATATTTTATTCTCGCATTATTTTTTCTTTTTTTAGCTTCTTTATATAAAAGAGGCTGGCCTGTTTGTGAGATAAATCAATCGAATAGTAAAGCCTCCCAACCGGGAGGCTTTTTTGTATATGCTGCATTTACGCAGATGACTTTTGGAATGAGGAACCCCAAAATGACCAACGATGTATTAAACACATTAAGACATGATATAAATGAAATAGACTCTGACTTACTCGTACTCCTAGCTAAACGGCGCCGTATTAGTCATGGTGTTGTTGAATATAAAATTGCAAATAACAAGCCTATTCGTGATGAAGCCCGTGAACTAGCACTACTAGAAAAATTAATTGGTTATGGCAAGTCACTTGGCTTAGATGCGTATTATGTAAACAATGTTTTTCAAACAATCCTAGAAGACTCCGTATTACACCAGCAAGCAATGCTGCAAAAAAACCTAAACCCTGATGCATTAAGCGAAACACACCGTGTTACTTATTTAGGTGGGCAAGGCTCATATAGCCAACTTGCTTGCCATAAGTACTTTAGCCGTCGCCCCGGCAAACTCGTTGAAATTGGGTGTTCATCGTTTGAAGAAATCACCTCCAAGGTAGAAAGCGGGCAAGCAGACTTTGGATTACTTCCTATTGAAAATACCAGCTCAGGCAGTATTAACGAAGTATTTGATTTACTACAACACGCACAAGTATCTATTGTTGGTGAAGTGACACACAGTGTTGAGCATTGCTTATTAGCTAAACCTGATACACAACTTGAACAGCTCACAAAAGTATTTGCTCATCCACAACCCTTCGCGCAATGTAGCCGCTTTTTACAAGGGTTAGGGGATTTGCAACATGAAACATGTGACTCAACATCTTCAGCGCTTCAATCTGCGCTCAGTACACCAAATAGTGCTGCAATTGGCTCAGCTCAAGCTGGTAAAAATGTAGGCCTTGAAGTTATTAAATCAAACTTAGCTAATCAAAGCGAAAACCACAGCCGCTTTATAGTCGTAGCGCGTAAGCCTTTGCATGTGTCGAATCAAATACCAACGAAGACCAGCTTGATCATGTCGACCAAACAACAAGCCGGCTCACTTGCTGATGCACTGATGATCTTCAAGCAACACAAAATAAACTTGGTAAAACTGGAATCACGCCCTACCCCAGGCAACCCATGGGAAGAAGTGTTTTATGTTGATTTAGAGGCAAACTTGGCTGATACCCAAGTAAAAGAAGCGCTAGAGGAACTTAAAGAACATACCCAATATGTGCGCATATTAGGTTGCTACCAAAGTGAAACATTACAAGCTGTTAGTGTGAATACTTAAATATAGACTATTAAAAAAGGGCACAAAATGTGCCCCCTTTACATTTATTTGATGTAAAACTAGTCGAGCACCTTAGCGTCATTCGCTTTATTAAGTAAACTGCGGCTTTGTGTTAAAAAATGCGCAGTTGAGTCTGAAAAATATGATTTAGCATCTGCAAATGCCTCCATTAAGGCTGCTTTATCACCTACCCTAAGCTTTTCAAGCGTTTGAGCAAAGGTATCTTGGTATTGAGCTAACAAACTTTCAACGTCATCAAACTGAGCCAACATTATATCGGAATAAAGCTCAGGTGATTGCGCAAACAAACGCCCTACCATCATTAGCTCTAATTGATATATCGGCGACGAGCAACTTCGTAACTCTGCTAAAGTATGGCTTTGCTTTGCTAAAAACTGCCCATAAACAAACGTTGTTAAATGTCGCATTACCTGAATTATTTGCATAGCTTCATCGTGCTTTTTAGCATCTAGCTCTACAAGCTGACACCCCCACACTTGTAACTGCTCTAATAGCCCTTTTGCCGCCTTATGTTCTCTGCCCTCACATACAACTACCGTTTGTTTTACCCAATGTGAAATATCAGGCCCAAACATAGGGTGTAAACCAGCAACTGGACCACTATGAGCTGCTTTTAATGCTTTAATTGGCGATTGCTTTACTGATGTAATATCTACGAGCAAACAGTCATCATCTAGTTTTGGTAGTTTAGCAACTACAGACTCTAAAGCATTAATAGGTACACTTATCATGACCAGTTTTGCACCGGTTAAAATGCTTTGGGCATCATCTTGCTGCTCTTTATCTAATATTTTGACGTCATAACCTGAGCGCATAAATTGTTGGGCAAATAACTGCCCCATCGCCCCTTGACCGCCCACAATAACAATAGGTGAAAGTGATGGCGCTGCACACGCTAACTTAGCCTGTTGGTTTTGATATGCTTCACGCATCATCCGCCTGAGAATATCTTCCACTAGATCGGGACTTACATTTTGATTAATCGCTTCTTGGCGCCTAGCAGCTAGTAATTCAGCTTCACGCTCTGGTGCATGTAAAGGCGCACCTGTTTGCTGTTTGATTTCACCAATTTTTTGGGTAATACCATTGCGTTTAGCTAATAAGGCAACAAGCTGCGCATCGCATTCATCTATACCTTGTCTTAGTTGGGCCAAATCACTTATATTTGCCACGTCCAATCCCACCTTGAAAAAATCAAATTTCGTAAATTTATATTTACATAAAAGTAAACTAATCAATACGATAAATACTAACAGGATACGTTAGACGTTAAAAGGGCTGATCACATATAGCAAGGTTAAAACCAACGGTGAATTTATGTTATCAGTCAGATTATGAGCAACATTTCAAAAGCTTTTGAAGGGAATGATCAATGAGTCTTCAGTTTCTTAGTAGTGAGCTAAATATCGATAAACCCATTGCGTAAAAACAATAAAAAATTTTAAACCTAAGCTGCAGTAAATAAAAAAGAGAAACGTTCTTTGTGCCAATTTATTTCAAATATGTAATATTGCCTGCGCCACTCAACATTACAATAAAAATCTAGACCGCTTAAAAACGAAAACGGGTTGCAATCCGAAGACTGCAACCCGTTTTTTGCGTTGATAAACAGCGCGTATTAGTTAAGTTTTTCTCTAATACGTGCAGATTTACCAGAACGCTCACGTAAGTAGTAAAGCTTAGCACGGCGAACTGCACCGCGACGCTTAACTGTTACGCTATCGATAAGAGGGCTGTGCGTTTGGAATACACGCTCAACACCTTCACCGTTCGAGATTTTACGAACTGTGAATGCTGAGTGAAGACCACGATTACGCTTAGCGATTACAACACCTTCAAAGGCCTGTAGACGCTCTTTAGCACCTTCTTTTACTTTTACCTGTACAACCACTGTATCACCAGGGCCAAATGCAGGTACGTCTGTTTTAAGCTGCTCTTCTTCAAGCGCTTTAATAATATTTTGGTTTACTTTTGCCATTATGTTTCTCACTTTCCTAGGTGTAACTGTCTTCTAGCCACAAGCTTTTTGGTACTCTTGCTGAAATTCTGCGAGTAATACCGCTTGCTCCTCAGTCAGAGCTAGGTTATGCAACAAGTCAGGACGTCGTATCCAAGTTCTGCCTAATGACTGCTTAAGCCGCCACCTTGCTATCGCTTGGTGATTACCACTGAGTAATACAGCAGGAACTTGTTTGTCGTCCAATGTTTCTGGTCGTGTGTAGTGAGGGCAATCTAGCAAGCCATCCGAAAATGAATCTTGCTCTGCTGATTGGTTATGACCTAACACGCCAGGCACCAATCGCGCTACTGCGTCAATTAATGTCATGGCAGGTAGTTCACCACCACTCAAAATAAAATCACCAATTGACCATTCTTCGTCAACGTATGACTCTATTATTCTCTCATCTATACCTTCATATCGACCGGCAATCAAAATCAGTTTTTCAGAGTTAGCGAGTTCGCTAGCCCCTTGCTGATCAAGTTTGCGCCCTTGTGGGGACATATAAATTACTTTAGCACCATCACCTGCCGCTTTTTTAGCGTCAAGAATAGCTTTTTCCAATGGTTTAACCATCATTAACATACCTGGTCCGCCCCCGTAAGGACGGTCATCTACAGTTCTGTGCTTATCTAAAGCATAGTCACGTGGATTCCAGCAGTTAAAATCAATTAATCCATTTTTTACTGCGCGACCAGTAACCCCTTGTTGGGTAATTGCGTCAAACATGTCCGGGAAAAGGCTTATCACCCCAACCCACAATGAACTAGTTTGAGTCATTAAAACCCAGGATCCCAGTCTACGGTAATTTCTTTTACGTCGTATTTAACATCTTTGATAACTGAATCAGTTAAAAAAGGTATTAAACGCTCCGATTGACCAAATGCATCTTTACTGTTTGCTTTCACAACCAGTACATCATTTGACCCTGTCTCCATCAAGTCATCAACAGTGCCTAAGTTATAACCTTTATCAGTTACAACCGACATGCCAATGAGATCTCGCCAATAGAACTCACCTTGCGGTAGTTCTGGTAATTGCGTTGCATCCATTGAGATTTCTGCATGGGTATAAGCCATTGCTTCGTCTCGATCGTTTACTTGCGCAAATTTAGCGATAAAGCCTTTGTTGTGGCGACGCCAGTCGACCACTTCTAAGGACTGCCATTTACCTTGTTGCCCTATCAACCACGGGCTGAAATCGAAGATCCCTGCGGGATCATCAGTAAATGAATGTACCTTAAGCCAGCCCTTTATACCATAAGGGGCGCCGAGCTTTCCTACGACAATTATTGATGAGGTGTTCTCTTGACTCATGGTTACACTTACGCCTATTAAGCCGCTTTACGAGCGTCTTTAACTAATTTAGCTACACGATCTGAAAGACCTGCGCCTTGACCTACCCAGTGATCTACACGAGATAAATCTAAGCGAAGTTTTTCTTCCTGACCCGAAGCGATTGGGTTAAAGAAACCAACTTTCTCGATGAAGCGACCGTCACGCGAGAAACGGCTATCCGCAACCACAATTTGATAGAAAGGGCGTTTTTTAGCGCCACCACGTTGCAAACGAATAGTTACCATACCGTCCTCTAAATAGATTGACTGTTTTCATTAATAAGATTTACTCCCCAGTATGGGGAGCCGGTGAATTGTACGAGTTTTTAGCAATAACGCAAGTAAGAAGTGAAGCAAAAAGCCAGTTTAGTAGGTTAAACCGTGATCTAGGCTAAAAATTAGAGTTAATGCAGTACAGAGTGCATAAATTATTCAACAAAAAAGGAGCAATTTGCTCCTTTTTTGTATGCGTTGTGATTAATTAAAGTGCAACGCTTACTAAAAATCTAAAATTTTGGACCGCCGCCGCCCATCATGCCCGGTGGCAACATGCCTTTCATACCGCGCATCATTTTTTGCATGCCGCCTTTACCTTTCATTTTTTTCATCATTTTTTGCATCTGCGTAAATTGTTTAAGCAACTTATTGATCTCTTGTACCTGTGTGCCAGAACCTGCTGCAATACGTTTTTTACGCGACCCTTTAATGATTTCAGGACGAGCTCGCTCCTGTTTTGTCATAGAGCTGATGATAGCCTCCATTTGAATAAAGGTTTTATCACCCATCTGACCTTTTACCGCGTCAGGTAAATTAGACATCCCAGGGAGTTTATCAAGCATCGACATCATGCCGCCCATATTTTTCATTTGCTTTAACTGGTCAGCAAAGTCATCCAGCGTAAAGCCTGCACCTTTAAATACTTTTTCGGCAACTTTGGCAGCTTGCTCTTTATCCACTTTCATTTCGACTTCTTCGATTAATGAAAGTACATCACCCATGCCTAAAATTCGCGATGCAATTCGGTCAGGGTGGAAAGGTTCAAGTGCGTCTGTACGTTCACCGACACCCATAAACTTAATGGGTTTACCCGTAATATGACGAATAGATAAAGCAGCACCGCCTCGGGCGTCACCATCTGTTTTAGTTAATATCACACCAGTAAGTGGCAGAGCTTCGTCAAATGCTTTTGCAGTATTTGCCGCATCTTGACCCGTCATAGCATCAACAACAAATAATGTTTCAATTGGGTTGATAGCTGAATGAAGATCTTTAATCTCATCCATCATGTCGCTATCCACATGCAAGCGACCCGCTGTATCAACTAATACAACATCAATAAACTTCTTTTTAGCGTGTGTAATAGCCGCAGTAGCAATATCCACTGGCTTTTGTGAAATATCACTTGGAAAGAAATCCACATCAACTTCTGTGGCTAACGTTTCAAGCTGCTTTATTGCTGCAGGACGATAAACGTCGGCACTAACAACAAGCACTGATTTTTTCTTGCGCTCTTTTAAAAATTTAGCAAGTTTACCAACACTGGTCGTTTTACCGGCACCTTGCAAACCAGCCATCATAACAACTGCTGGCGGTTGTGCGTTTAAGCTCAGCTCTTCGTTTGCTTCGCCCATCGCTTTTTCAAGCTCTTCACGCACAATTTTTACAAACACTTGCCCAGGCGTTAAGCTTTTAGTTACCTCAACACCCACTGCACGTTCTTTAACTTGCTTTACAAAATCGCGAACAACTGGCAAAGCCACATCGGCTTCCAAAAAGGCCATGCGCACTTCGCGAAGAGTATCTTTAATATTGTCTTCTGTTAGGCGGCCACGGCCACTGATATTTTTTAAGGTTTTACCTAATCGTTCTTGGAGATTCTCAAACATGTATCGGTTCCGATAAAACGTTATACCAATTTAATTACTCAGCCGATTTAGCTACTAGCTCGACTAATGACATTGATATTATTAAATTTGAATTAAAAACAGTATACCGTAAATAGTGGTGGACAATACAGTGTTCAAGTGCAGTGAATTAAGTTTCTTTTTTAAGGTCTATTCATTTGCGTTGCTATAAAATACAATACGTTTGTACTTGCAAGGATTTTTTGACTCAAATTAAGTGGCCCAAGCAAAATGCTGATCATCAGTTTAACTATTATCACCAGTTTATTTTATGTGTTAGCAACGTCACACGTGCTTTCACGGCTTTTTCATAAACAAGGCCCAAACCAAAAAGTAACTGTTATCTTGAGTACCGTCGCTATATTGGCGCATATGTTGTTATTGGTGAACTCGGTGTTTCGTTCTGACGGTCAAGATCTAAGCATTGTAAATGTCGCACTGCTAACCTGTTGGGTTATTGTTGTGTCTGTAACAGCTGTCTCCTTAAAATTTCCAGCCACTTTATTATTGCCCGTAGTGTATGGCTTTGCAGCGCTTTTATCTGTTGCAAGCTTATTTATACCCCATCATATATTGCTGCAAAGTATAGATGTTGAGCTTGGTTTGGTTGCCCATATATCACTTTCCCTACTCGCTTACTGTATCTTAATTATTGCAACCTTATACGGCGTGCAATTTTACTTTATAGATAAACGCCTTAAGCGCAAAGATCTCGCCATTGTGCATAGCCATTTACCTCCGTTGATGGTTGTTGAGCGCCAGCTTTATCAACTGCTTAATCTTGGTACTGCGCTGCTTACAATTGCACTCGTGTGCGGATTTGTATTTCTCGATGGCATGTTTGCCAAAGAGTTTATCCATAAAACCATACTTTCGTTGGTGGCATGGGCTATTTTTGTTGTAGTCGCTCTTGGCCATATTAAACAAGGTTGGCGTGGTAAACCTGTGGTAATTACCATCATGGTTGCAGCATTTGTCCTCACATTAGCTTATTTTGGCAGCCGTTTTGTACAAGAAGTCGTACTAAACAAGTTTTAACTTGACTCTAGTTGCTCACTCTAGCTTAATACGCATTGATTTATAAAAAAAGGATCCATCGTTGGACGACATATCGACAAGTACCCTGTTTATCACGTTAGGATTATTGGTACTTTTTTCTGCTTATTTTTCTGGTTCTGAAACTGGGATTATGTCAATCAATCGTATACGCCTGCGACATCTTGCAAAGCAAGATCACCGTGCAGCTAAACGAGTCAGTAAATTACTTAGCCGTCCCGATAGGCTTATTGGCCTCATTTTAATAGGTAACAACCTAGTAAATATAGCCGCAGCTCAAGTTGCCACTATTATAGGTATCCGCCTATACGGTGATTTAGGTATCGCAATAGCAACTGGTGTACTTACCTTGGTTGTGCTTATATTTGCTGAAGTAACACCTAAAACACTCGCAGCCCTTTACCCTGAAAAAGTAGCCTTTCCAAGCTCAGTGATACTTAAAGGCTTGCTGAAAATCATGTTTCCGTTTGTTGTAGTTGTTAACTGGCTAACTAACGGCATATTACGTTTATTTGGTATTAGTGCAGCTCAAATCGATGAGCACAGCATGAGCAAAGAAGAATTAAAAACAGTCGTGAACGAATCAGGTGCTTTATTACCTGCTCGTCACCAAAGCATGCTGACTTCTATCTTAGATTTAGAACAAGTTACTGTTGAAGATATTATGATCCCACGTAACGAAATTGTGGCGATTGATATAAACGACGATTGGAAAGTAATTAGCCGCCAGCTAACACATGCGCAACATACACGTGTTTTGTTGTATCGCGATAATATTGATGATGCAGTCGGTTTTATTCACTCACGTGATGCGCTGCGACTTTTAACAAAAGAGCAATTTGACAAACCGTCACTATTGCGTGCAGTTCGCGAAATTTACTTTATCCCCGAAGGCACATCATTAAATACACAACTGTTTAAGTTTCAACAATCAAAAGAGCGAATTGGTATAGTTGTTGATGAATACGGCGATATTCAAGGACTAGTAACCCTTGAAGACATTTTAGAAGAGGTGGTGGGCGATTTCACGACCACTCAAACACGTACGCCAAGTGAAGAAGTGACAACACAACCTGATGGTTCGTTTATTGTAGATGGTGGCGCAAACGTCCGTGACTTAAATAAAGAAATGGAATGGGACTTTCCTCTTGATGGCCCTAAAACATTAAGCGGCTTAATTGTTGAATATTTAGAAGATATTCCTGACGCAAATATCAGTTTACGTATTGCGGGATACCCATTAGAAGTACTCGAAGTAAAAGAAAACATGATTAAACAGGTTAAAATACAACCTAAAAAACGTACTCGTCAATAACAAATAAGGAGCCATAAGGCTCCTTATTTACGCTGTTGTCCGATTAAGTAAATAACCGCTCCAACCAGCCTTTATCAAGCTCATCTTCACATCGCTTTAATTGCGTGCCATAACGACTTGCTCTATTTTTTACTTTGTTGGCTACGCTCATTAACCATTTTTTCTTCTTATATGTGCCACGTTTATACCCGCCCCAGCCTTCATGATAATTAAGATATTGAGCGTAAGCATCCCATTTTGAAATGCCGTTTACTTTATGCGTTTTATAAACAAACCACGCCATAAAGTCGATTGCATCATCAAAGTCATCCCTATCTGCTCCGCTGTTACCTGTTTCACGAACGTAATCAGCCCAAGTAGGCGTTTTAGCTTGTGAATAACCGTAGGCTGAGCTTGCTCTACCTGTTGGTATAATCCATAAAAAATATTCCATAGGCGGAGCTGCATCGTGCTTAAACGAACTTTCTTGATACATCATGCTCATGAGTACATGTTTAGGAGAGCCCCACTTGTCTTGCGCGTCTTTTGCATCAAAATACCAGTCAGGCTTTTCTTCAAAAATTTTACAAAGATCATTTGGCTGTTTAGGTGGCGCTGTAGCACACCCGGCAAGGGTAAAAGCGAGAGTGAGAGATAAAATAAGTGCTTTTTTGTTCATTTTTGTGTTCTCACTGAACTTTTATAAAAAGTGTTGGTCGTAATAATTAATGCGGCTGTATAGCATTGTTTCATCCCTGAATATTATTTACGCAGCCATATTAGGCTGCGTTTTTTTTGAGTGCATGTTGGCTATCAGTTTTTATGAAAATACTCATCTAAAAACGCTGTAAACGACTGCGCATCTGCATTTTCTATATTACGCTGCGCTTCATTTGACTGCTCAACTTGCTGCTCGAGCCACGGCTTTAAAAACTCACTGTAATCTGTTCCTATGTGGCTTTGCTTATACTGGTTTGCTAAGTCTAAGGCAAAGTGACCATTGTCTAAACCTGACTCTTTTAGTTTTGCTACATATCGCCCAGAGTAAGTAAGCGAAGGATCATTAACCCACGTGCTCATTCGCTCAATTGTTTCAGAGTAATAACTCACGCCGTAAGCTTTATCCATCCACTTTGCAACATCAGTTAATTGAGCAAATATTTGATTCCCCCAAGATTGCAGGCTACGCGGAGTATTATTATCGTTGAGCATCAACCCTTGCTCTCTACCCTGATTTACAACCGCATCTAAATTTTCAGTGCTGCGAGCCTGCTCTTTCCAATCCATGTTTGGTGAATCTTTTAATAAGCAATACGTTAAAAATACATCTAAAAAGTGAATTTGCTCTATATCGATACCCACTTCACTAAATGGGTTTACATCTAGAGCACGAATTTCAACATATTCTATACCCGCTCTCAATAGTGCATCTGTTGGCGTCTCACCACTGTTCGCATTACGTTTAGGGCGAATTGGCGAATAAAATTCATTTTCTATTTGCAGAATATTTTTATTTAACTGTTTTGGCTGTTCGCTAGTGTAGTCGTCAATGTCGCTGTATATATCTGATGGTGTATTGATGGCCTTTTTCAAACCAGCAACATATTCATCAAGCGAGTTATACATGACACGCAAGGACGATTGTGCGCTGTTTGTGTAACCTAAGTTACCTAAACGCAGTGCAGTGCCGACCTCTAAGTACAAGGTACCTTTACCTAACTTTTTAAACGGTAAATCTGTTTTACGACCTTGCAAAAATGAGTTACACAGGGCAGGCGATGCGCCAAACATATAACTAATAAGCCACAGCTCGCGTTTGAAGTTTCTTATCAGCGATAAATAACCATCAGATATAAAATCCTGCAAGCTCGTATTACTTTGCTTTAACGAATGCAGAGACTTCCAAAGTGACTCTGGAAAAGAGATATTAAAATGCACGCCAGCTATAGCCTGCATCATACTGCCGTATCGATTTTTTAGCCCTTCACGGTAAAGCGTCTTCATTTTTCCTATATTCGAGCTACCAAACTGAGCAAGTACGATATCGTCTTGGTGGTTGATGAAGCACGGCATACTGATAGGCCAAAGCAGTTCGTCACCCATATTTTCAAGCGTGAACTTTTGAAGATCGCGCAGTTGCTTTAATGTTTGCGTTGATGACTCGCTAACCGGTGTAATAAATTCAAGTAAAGATTCAGAAAAGTCAGTCGTTATATGACCATTGGTTAGTGCACTCCCTACCCCTTTAGGATGACCTGTAGGAGATATAGCACCGTTGCTTTGTATTCTTAGCGACTCTCGTTCAATGCCACGTTTAATGCCTTTAATTGCGTTTTGGTGTTCACCAGTCGATAACGCGTTAAGCGCATTTGTTAGATCTTGTGTTGTCAAAAATATTTCCTCGGGCCACGTGGCGTAATCATACGGTTATGGGGGCTAATTACCGATTACTCAAGATTAAATTGTTAAGAACCATTTAGTTTTTTCAATTAGTCTTAAAATCCCTAATTTGAGCATACGCTTGATTTAACTATCTTCGTAAAATTATGTTGTAATCTTGCCATTGCTATTTACTTTATACAATTGCTTTACGAAGGTATTTATTAATAACACGGTATGCAATGAAGCATTAAACCAATGCGGATAGGAGACCTGTTATTTCGATTAAAGAATTCAATTTTATTTCGCTGACGTTATTAACCACAGAAATCTTGATATAGATCAATAAAGCATTCAATTCATCGTCAATATAAACATAATCGAGCTTTAATTTTGCTTTGTGTAAATAACTGAATATACTTCAGTTAATTAAAAAGGATGATAGTGAATGCAATGCATAGCAATAAAACATTAATTAATGAAGAAGTTCATTTTGATGAGTCACAAGAGCTTGTTTCAACAACCGATTTACGCGGTGTTATTACCTACGCTAATACAGAATTTTGTACAGTTGCTGGTTACTCAATACAAGAGCTTGTTGGCAAAAACCATAATATAGTTCGCCACCCAGATATGCCTAAAGCAGCGTTCAAAGAAATGTGGGAAACATTAAAACAAGGTCACTCTTGGCGCGGCATGGTAAAAAATCGCTGTAAAGATGGCCGTTACTATTGGGTTGACGCTTTTGTTACGCCAATTTTTGAACATGGCCAGCTGGTTGGCTACCAATCAGTAAGAACAAAACCGAGTCAAGCACTCAAAAATAAAGCGCAAAGCTTATACAACACCCTTAATGCTAATAAATCATTGTTCAGTATTCGCGAACAAACTGGAGTTAGGCAGAGTATCACCATAGCGTGTGTGTTACTTTGGTTAATAAGCTCTTTAGTATTTGCTCCAATAGCCATTGCTTTACTTAATGTTATTGTTTGTATATTAGTAATCGCCCTAAATTACGATGAGCTTGTTGCAACCCCTAAAATATTGCGCGAGCATAAAGCTAAATCGGACTCTGTTTCTCGCTATATATACAGCGGTACCACAGCCCACAGCGTTAGTGACTTCAAAGAACAACTGCTAAATGCCAAGTTGCGTACTGTACTTGGGCGAATGAAAGATTCAACTCTTAATTTTAATAGTATTGCGACTAATTTAGACAAACAATCAACACTTACAGAGCAAGGAATTGCTTCTCAGGGTGAGCGCTTGGAACAGATTGCATCTGCGATGACTCAAATGGGATCGACCATTGGCGAAATTTCAGTAAACACAGCTGAAACGGCAGATAAAGTAAACGCAACGCATAGCAGTTGCTCTGAAATCAAAATACACATTGCTGATAATAGTAATATGATTTCTGAACTAGCAGTGCAAGTTGAGCATGCAGCAACCACCGCAAGTAGCTTGGCCTCAGAAGCTGATAAGATTGGTCAGGTAATGAGTGAAATAGAAGGCATTGCAGATCAAACAAACCTACTTGCACTTAACGCAGCAATAGAAGCAGCTAGAGCGGGTGAGCATGGCAGAGGGTTTGCTGTCGTTGCCGATGAAGTAAGAACTTTATCGTCTCGTACACAAAGTGCTACAACACAAATTCACAGCTCAATAAAAGAAATACAAGATACTTTATTTAGCTGGTCAAAAGTGATGCAAGACACAAAAGAGCAAGCCGATAATTGCGTTAGTACCACAGAAAAAACGCAAGTGGAGCTAGAAGGTATCTTTTCTCAAATTAGTGAAATATCGCATTTAGCCATTCAAATATCGTCTGCAGCAGAAGAGCAACAAATGGTGAGTAACGATATCAGCAACAATGTGACTGATATTAAAGCCTTTGGCGATAACAATTTGAGTTTAAGCTTTGAAGTAGCTAAAGGTGCAGCAGAACTGGTTGAAGGCTCACGAAAAGTAAATGACTTGCTATTAACTTTTAAAGTATAAACATTATAGGTTAAAAAACCGCTTAGTTTCAGGAGATAGGCAACTAAGCGGTTTTTATAATTATTTACCGGCTAGTAAATACTAACCCATCACTGCCAGCATCAATAACAATGACACATCCCGGAATATAATCACCATTAAGTAACTTTTGCGCCAACGGATTTTCAATTGTTTGTTGAATGGCCCGCTTTAATGGACGTGCGCCGTATACAGGATCAAACCCACTTGCAGCAATAGTATCGAGCGCCGCATCGCTAATTTCTAGTAAGTACCCCATCTCAGTTAAACGTTCACGTAACTTCATTAACTGAATATCAGCAATCTCTTTAATGTGCTGATTCGCTAGCGGATGAAATACCACGGTTTCGTCAATGCGGTTTATAAACTCAGGTCTGAATTCACTGATCAATACATCCATTACTTTTGATTTTAGTGTTGCGTAATCATTATTACCCGCCTGCTCTTGAATAATATCTGAACCTAAATTTGAGGTCATGATGATTACGGTATTTTTAAAATCAACAGTACGCCCTTGTCCGTCGGTTAACCTACCATCATCAAGTACTTGTAATAAAATATTAAACACGTCAGGGTGTGCTTTTTCTATTTCATCAAGCAATATGACCGAGTATGGCTTACGGCGAACAGCTTCTGTTAAGTAGCCCCCTTCTTCATACCCTACGTACCCAGGAGGCGCACCTACTAAACGGGCAACAGAATGTTTTTCCATAAACTCAGACATATCAATGCGCACCATGGCATCTTCTGTGTCAAACATAAACCCAGCAAGGGCTTTAGTAAGCTCTGTTTTACCTACGCCTGTTGGCCCTAAAAACAAAAATGAGCCAATCGGTCGGTTTGGATCAGCAAGCCCAGCTCGGGAGCGACGAATAGCGTTAGACACCGCAACAACTGCCTCGTCTTGCCCTATTACTTTACTATGCAATCTATCTTCCATTTGCAGTAGTTTTTCACGTTCACCTTGCAACATGCGTGACACTGGAATACCTGTCCAACGAGAGAGTATCTCTGCAATTTCATCTTCGCCTACTTGGTTTTTAAGCAGCGTCATGTCTTGCATTTCGGCTTGTGACGCTAAGTCTAATTTGCGTTCAAGTTCGGGTATACGACCATATTGCAACTCAGACATGCGCTGTAAATCACTTGCTCTGCGAGCAACGTCTAAGTCGAGCCGAGCTTGCTCAAGCTCAGCTTTAATTACTTGCGTACCTTGCAGTGATGCTTTTTCTGCATTCCAAATTTCATCGAGTTCGCGGTATTGGCCGTCAAGATCGGTTATAAGCTCTTGCATTTCACTGCGGCGCTTTTGACTTGCCTCATCTTTTTCTTTAGCGAGAGCATTATCTTCAAGTTTTAACTGAATAATGCGGCGTTCAAGCTTGTCCAATGACTCAGGCTTCGAATCAATTTGCAAACGAATAGAAGAACCTGCTTCATCAATTAAATCTATTGCTTTATCGGGAAGCTGGCGGTCGCTAATATAACGATGCGATAACTGCGCGGCCGCAACAATTGCAGGGTCGGTGATTTCAACTGAGTGGTGCAGTTCATAACGTTCTTTTAAACCACGCAATATTGCAATAGTGTCTTCAACTGAAGGCTCTTCGATTAATACTTTTTGAAAACGGCGCTCAAGGGCTGCATCTTTTTCTATGTATTTACGGTATTCGTCTAGTGTGGTTGCCCCTACACAATGCAGCTCGCCACGTGCGAGCGCTGGCTTAAGCATATTGCCTGCATCCATTGCGCCATCGCTTTTACCTGCACCTACAATGGTATGAATTTCATCAATAAATAAGATGACTTGGCCTTCTTCTTTAGCCAACTCGTTTAAAACCGATTTTAAACGCTCTTCAAATTCACCTCTAAATTTAGCGCCAGCAACCAAGGCTCCTAAATCAAGTGACAATACACGTTTATTTTTTAATCCCTCTGGTACTTCACCATTAATAATACGCTGCGCTAAGCCTTCTGCTATGGCGGTTTTACCCACTCCAGGCTCGCCAATAAGTACCGGGTTGTTTTTAGTTCTGCGCTGTAATACCTGGATGGTACGGCGTATTTCGTCGTCTCGACCTATAACGGGGTCAAGCTTGCCTTGCTCTGCACGCTCGGTTAAATCAATCGTATATTTTTCTAAAGCTTGGCGCGTTTCTTCCGCATTCGGATCATCAACTTTTTGACCCCCACGGATTGCTTTTATGGCGCTTTCTATTTTTGTTGCAGTGATATTAAGCGATCTCAAAATATCCCCAAGCGGGCCTTTGTCATCGCACGCAGCAAGAACAAATAACTCACTAGAAATAAATTTATCTTTGCGCTTTTGAGCGTACTTATCACATAAATTTATAAGCGTAGCCATATTATTAGATAACTGTACATCGCCCCCAACGCCTTCAACTTTGAATAGCTTTTCTATTTCTTGGGATAACTTTGTATTAAGCTCGTCTGCACTTACACCTGTTTGAGCAAACAAGGCACGAACGCTTGAACCACTCTGTTGGAGGAGTGCATACATTAGGTGAACGGGTTCAATAAATTGATGATCGCGCCCAAGGGCCAGCGATTGCGCATCAGAAAGCGCAGATTGAAATTTACTTGTAAATCTATCTAAACGCATGAGGGGTTACCTATTAAAAAATCTAATTGATTAATAAATGGGTATGTTGCACGATTTGTTCAAGGTACGAAAGAAAATATATTCGCTAAATGATTAATTACTTGCGCCAGATCAAACTAGCCATTCGTCCTGTTTGCCCATCTCTTCTATAAGAGAAAAATAAATGTGATTGAGAAACTGTGCAGTACTCACCACCAGCAATAGTTATTACCCCTAGCTGTGATAATAAAATACGCGCTATACCGTATATATCAGCATAATACTTGTTATTGAGGTGCGGCTTGAATGCATCTGAGAATAAAGGCGATTGACTATTAAATGCTTCAAAAACCTCTACACCAACCTCAAACTGATCAGGCCCTATTGCCGGACCAAGCCAAGCATATATATTTTCTGGTTTAGCGTTAAAGCATTTAAGTGTATTTTGAATAATGCCTTGCTTTAACCCTCGCCAGCCACCATGAATAGCCGCTACCTCAGTCCCATCATTACTTGCAAGCAATATAGGTAGGCAATCGGCAGTCATTATAGCCAAAGGTTGATCAACTAGGCGCGTATAGAGTGCATCGGCATTATGTAATTTATTAAAATCAAACTGCTGATCAACTGTAATTACATCTGCGCTGTGAATTTGATTTAGCCAGATAGCTGGATTTGGAAGGAAGTTATTTAATACTGAGCGATTTTTTAAAACGTTAGCTTGGCTATCATTAACATGAAGCCCCAAATTTAAACTGTTATAGGGTGCCTTTGATACGCCGCCTTCACGTGTGGTACTGAGGGTACTCACATTATGAAGGCTTTGCCATGTTGCTGATAGCAACTGCATTATCTATCTATATCTGGGTTAGCCTGAGTATCTTCACGAAGTGCTAACGTCATTTCTACCATATCATCTGGAATAGGTGCTTGCCACGTCATCATTTCGCCCGTAATTGGATGCGCAATACTTAGTTTTACCGCATGTAACGCTTGGCGTTTAAAACTTCTAAGCAGTTCAAACAATTGCGGTGTTGCACCCTTTGGTGGGCGCGGGCGACCGTTGTATGACTGATCACCAATAAGTGGGTGGTTTAAATAAGCCATGTGCACACGAATTTGGTGTGTACGGCCTGTTTCTAAACGCAAGCGCAAACGCGTATGCGCACGAAATTTTTCAGCAACACGGTAATGAGTAATAGCAGGCTTACCCATTTCATGCACAGCCATATGAGTACGCTGTGTTGCATGGCGACCAATTGGTTTTTCAACCATACCACCCGCTGTCATAGTGCCGTTACAAAGCGCTTCGTATTCACGAGTGAAGTTTTCACGCTTTTGTAGTGCCTTAACAAGGTGTGTTTGCGCCTGAATTGTTTTAGCAACAACCATTAAACCTGTTGTATCTTTATCTAAGCGATGCACAATACCTGCTCGTGGCACATTAATAATGTCAGGGTAATGGTGTAATAATGCATTAAGCACTGTGCCATCTGGGTTACCAGCACCAGGATGAACCACTAATCCCATAGGTTTATTAATAACTAAAATATGGTCATCTTCATAAACAATGTTTAAGTCGATATTTTGTGCAAGATATTCACGCGGTGCTTCAATGGTTGTTTCAACATTTAACACTTCACCGCCTAACAGTTTTGTACGCGGTGTGTTTAATATTTCGCCATCAACGGTGATTTTATCATCCAAAATCCAAGTTTTTATACGTGAACGTGAATAATCAGGGAACAATTGCGCTAATACTTGGTCTAGACGTTTACCACCTAAGTCGGTTGGAACCTCGGCTTGAAGAGAAATTTGCTCTGTCATTCGTAACTTTACCCAATTTACCAGTGCAAGCTTTGCTCGACTGGGTTAGAATCGCTTTTAATAAAAGCATAATATAATACGTATAGTTTACTCGGTTTTACCGACTTGGCCTAGCCGAAGACATCGAAGGTAACAAATAAAATGATAAATAAAATAGGGAAACGTGCATTTGCCATCGTTTTTTCAGTTTCGGTACTTAGTTTAGGTGCCTGTTCGTCAGCACCTGACCAAGAAGACATTCAACGTGTACCAAATAGATCAGCACAAGCTTTATACGAAGATGCAAAAGAAACACTAGATTCAGGCTTATATGCCCGTGCAATTGAGCTTTTATCAGCGATTGATTCGCGCTACCCATTTGGGCCATTTTCAAAACAAGTGCAAATGGATTTAGTGTATGCTCATTACCAGTCGGGTAACACTGAACAAGCATTAGCAACCATTGACCGTTTTATCCGTTTGAATCCAAATCATAAAGATCTAGATTACATGTATTACATGCGTGGTTTGGTAAATATTAAAGCAGACAAAAACGCGTTCCAAGAATACTTTGGTATTGATAGAGCAGACAGGGATGCTAACAGAACCCGCGTTGCTTTTACTGATTTATCAACACTTGTAAAACGTTTTCCACAAAGCGGTTACGCACCAGAAGCAAAACGTCGTTTAGTATGGTTATTAAACCGTATGGCACGTTACGAGCTAAAAGTAGCTACATACTACTATGAGCGCGAAGCGTACTTAGCAGCTGCTAACCGTGGTAAATTTGTAGTTGAACACTACTCTCAAAGTAGTTATTTAAATGCAGCCCTCAATATGATGCAAAAAAGCTATGAAAAATTAGGTTTAACCGAATTAAGTCAAAACGCTAAAAAAGCACAAGCGCTGAATAAAAGAACACAGTAAATACAAAAAAGGCGCTTTAAAGCGCCTTTTTACTGACTAAGCTATTTAAGCTTAAATTAGATTGCGTCTTCATCTTCCTCAGCGGTACGAATACGAACTACACGCTCAACCTCAGTGACAAATATTTTACCATCACCAATTTTTCCGGTTTGTGCAGTTTTAACAATAACTTCAATCGCGCGATCAACACTTTCGTCAGCAAGTACTATATCAAGCTTCACTTTTGGCAGAAAATCAACCATATATTCAGCACCACGATAAAGTTCAGTGTGCCCTTTTTGACGACCAAAGCCTTTTACTTCACTCACGGTCATGCCGTTAATGCCCACCTCTGACAGCGCCTCGCGTACATCATCAAGTTTAAACGGTTTTATAATTGCTTCTATTTTTTTCATATTAATTACTTTTTAAAGCCTTAGATGCCACGATTTTAGACAATCATAAGGTTCATAGCAAACAAAGCAATTGAATTACGGTGATAAATTAATCAGCCATGATATAATTTTGGCCATATAAGAATCGTAATATAAAAATTAGCTGTAAATGAGATCGTTATGAAGATTAAACAATCAGGATTCACACTTTTAGAATTAATGGTAACCGTCGCAATTGTTGGCATAATAGCATCTATCGCTTTTTGGAATAGTAGCGACATGTTAGAAGAAAACCGTGCTGAAAACTTTTTACTTGAGCTGAAAAGAAACATTAGCTACGCGCGTTCTCAAGCTGCAAGCACCGATGAAATAGTTGTAATATGTGCAGCGCAACATGGTGAAGTAAAAAACCAAAACGATAATATGCAATGCCGAAACCGATGGGATAGGAATAAAATTATTATTGTTTTTATCGACTCTGATAACAGTGGCCACTACAACAAATCTACCGACTCATTATTACGCGTTATGGAAAAAATTAGCCTAGAAGATAAAGTTAAATTTACAGGTAACTCAAGGCGGCTACGGTTTAATACCAGTGGCCGAATTACAACAAACCCAGGAGAGTTTGTTTTTTGCCCTAACAACGGCACAGATAACAATAAAGCCCTCAGTGTTTCTCAATCTGGTACGGCGTTTTATTTAGGTGATAGTGCAAAAACTTGCGGCTAAAAAACAACCAATTTAGCTTGTCATATTTTATTCATTTACTAAACTAAATTAAAAGATAATTAATTTAGGACTTCAGGGATGAGGTTATCAATATCGAAATGTAAAGGGATCACGCTTCTTGAACTAATGCTTACACTCGCTGTTGTAAGCATTATCAGTCAAATATCTATGTGGTACTACCCAGATTTTCTAGCAAAAAACCGGCTAGAGAACCACGTTAACCTTCTGCACCGAACTATCAATTATGGTCGACTTTACGCAATTGAAAATAGTACTTACGTTACTCTTTGCTCGTTAAACGAAGGCGAATGCTCAAAAGATGAATGGGATGGTCAAATGTCTTTGTTTATCGATCTAGATAAATCAACAACATTAGATGACGATGAATTGTTACTTAGTACCTTTGAAAGAATAAATGAGGCTGATGCGCTTGAATACCCTCGCACTGCAATCACGTTTCGCCCTGATGGCTCATTAAACGGCTTTCAAAATGGGACGTTTGTTTACTGCCCAAATGAAAAAGCCAACCTCGAAGGGTTGGCTTTGTCGGTGAGCCAAACTGGCAGAATAAGAATTAAATCAACCGATAAGTGTCAAAAAAATTAAACTCAACGGCCCCAGCAATAGTCAATATCTGAGTTACCTTTAGCACCTTTAGCGCCTTTTAGACCTGTATCTGTAACAGATAACTCCTTGCAGTCGTTATCACCTTTTACAGCACCTCCTATTGGCTTTGCTTTTATTGTAAATGCATTACCATCGACGACATCAATGGATAATTCAAAATGTCCATTTTCGGTTTTATCTTGAAGTCCTAAATCTGCAAATGTTTCTGTGTATTCACGGTTATCAACAAAAAACTGCTCTTGCTTATTAGCCGTATCCAAAAGTGCTGCAGCAGCTTCCGCTCTTGATGCCCGCTTTACATATTCAGTGTAATTGGGCACTGCAACCGCCGCTATAATGCCAACAATAGCCACCGCTATCATCAGCTCAATCAAGGTAAATCCACGTTGCTTATTCATTTTTGGTCCTTAATTTCCAACTTCATCATTTTCTTCACGCTTATAGATATACGTTTGCTGCGTTCTAAATCCAAAGCCTAATGTATTATCAGGGTTAACAAGCTGCACTTTACCATCAACCACATTTAAACCTGGGCCTGTGATCTCCACTGGCTTCATTGGGTTTTGTGCATTTTCCCCTTTTATACCCGGTCCAATAAGGTAAAATTGACTTTCTTGTGTTACAGATAATGTTGGATTGTCATCGCACTTACCATCACCATTACCATCCGCACATGAAGGACCTTCTCCAAAGTAAAGTTGCGGTGTATCTGGTACATCGTAACTGGTTGAAAATTTCAGGTCGTCATACACTTTTGTCCCGTAATGGAGGTGGAAAGCATACAATGAGCCTCCCCCGCCACTAAGCGAACATTGGTTTTCTGTTGATGAATCTGACGCCGGAGTAAAGCTAGTAAAGTACGCAACACCACCCACTACCGTTGAAGCGGCAAGTGACTTCTCACCTGTGCCTAACTCATAACGCCAGCCATTGAATTTTGCTAAATCTATTTCTAGATCTACAAAATCGTCCACATCATCAAGTGCATTACCAAACGGGTCTGAATTCATCAGCATTAAATCATCTGGTTTAATTGTATCTGGTGCGTTAGTTTTAAACGTTTGTGTAACTGTGTTTTCATCTCTTATCATAAAGAGTTGGTCTTGCTCGTTTGTACCCGTTGGTTTAGAGCGGTTACCACTGCCTATAACTATTGCATCATACGGTGTATCCAAACGTGTAATCACTTTTTTACCGTTAATCGTTGTTTCTGATACTTTACTGTAAATAGTACGCGCAACAAGTGGCTTGTAAAAAAAGCGTCTGTCTTCTGTTGCTTTGTTACTGCCAAGTTCTGCCAGTTTAAAATGGCTAAAATCATTGGTGTTTGTGCCGGGCATATCTATACGCCACACATCACCGCCTGTATCGGCTGCGTATATTCTGTCTATATAACCATCATAGTCAGAATCTAACGTGGTAATATTTGCAGCAATACTGTGCTTGCCCTTAAACCCATTAATGTTAGGCGTTAAGGCCCACACTCGTTTACCGGTTTCGGCCTCAACAATGTATATGCCTCGGCCTACACTATCTTCACTTTTAATAACCGCGTCTTTATTTGTGTCGTATCCTGCTCCAAATACAAGTAATGGTTTATCACCAAATGCTTTAATATAAGCAATCTGCGGCTTAGACCATGTTTGCCCCAGCTCTTGAAATTGACCTTTGCCGCCTTCAATTGGGTTATCCCACAGTTTTTTAGGCTCATCTGGGTTGGTAATATCAAGCGCATAGTAGTTTTCTCCACCGCGACGCATACCCGCAAACGCCCAAACTTTATCGTCCCCACTGGCGTCAATAATTCCATCATTTAACCCATCGCTGTTTAAGCTTTTGTTATTAAAGTAAACGCTTATAGGGCCATCCATGCCATATTTCTTACCCGTTTCTTTGGTGCGTAAGGGTTTTATTATGTCGTAAAGTTCAGAGGGAATAAAAGCCCAGCTTTCACTTACTGTGTTATTAACATCATCATCCTTAAACATATGTAAGAAACCGGCATTAGTGCCAATTAGAATACGAATATCATTATTACCGTAATCTAATGCAACAGGTTTAGAATGAAGCGGGTCGCCAAAAATATTTTGCCTTTGATCTGTAGTACTGTTGTCACTATCTTCATCATCAACGTCTATTCCCATAGTCCATTTGATATCAGAATCCGATAATAAAATAGAGTTATCTGGAACTAAGTCTAAAACTTCATTAACTATAGATGAAGTAAACCTGACAATACCTCCTTGCTTATCAGTATATATTTTACGGCGGTTTTCCAAATCACTGCCTGTTAAACTACTCAAGTGATAATTCACACCGCCCTGCGCAACAAGGTTACCGTCCGCTGATTGCCCAGAAGGTAACCAGAAGGTTTTTGCATCCGTATCAATTAAACCATTTGAGTCAAGTGCGTTGGTCCCTGTAGAGTCAACAATTTGGCTCCCAGACACTTTTAATTTTTTTAAATTGCCGCCCCAACGAGTATTAGTTTCTGGATAAAACATTGCAAAATAAATAGCGTCACGGCTTCTTGTTTGGTCTACGTTATTACTGGCCACTGAAGGGGATGAAAAACTATCGTTTACCTCTCGAATGCGAGCAATTGCGCTGTTTAATGATGCCGAAAGTTGATCTGGTGTACTAGCCGGTAAATTTTCACCACCACCTAATTGAGCGGCTTGACGCAATAATTCTTGTCCATCCTCACTCATACCTGAACCAAAGCCTATCGTATATAGGCGTCCAGTTTCATGGATATCAGGCGTTGATGGATACAAATCAACTGTTGTATCACGAGTACCGTGAATTACCTTAGCCAATTGGTGCAGGTAATTATCATAAACATAATCACTCTCAACTAAGGGCGTGTTGAAAAAATCATTATGGGCGTCACTTATTGAACTATCACTAGCGTTATCGCTATTATCATTGATGTAACGCCTTCCATAAATGTCATAAACATACCTAGGAGAAGGATCACCATCGGTCATATAGATAATGTTTACTGAATTATCACAACGTTTTGCCTCTGCTGTTGAGTCTGCAAAAGGAGAAATATAATTATAGCTGTAAGTATTTTGCCACTCGTACCAACATCCTCTTCTATTACACCGTCGGACAATCTCTCTTCCAGTTAATACCTCGTTTTCTATTGCCGTATCTCTATTTGATCGTTCTACTGGTTCTGCATATTCTAAACTACCGCCTGTAATGTAAAGATATGCTTCCCAAAGAGTTTCAGATAAGGGCGTACCACCATCGGCAGGCAAACTATCAATTGATGAAGTTATATCTGAGTGTGGGCTCCCTATACCTTCAACAACATAGCCCCCCGATGTCCCTACAAAACGCATTAAACCAAAGTCAATCTCTTCATTATCATTAACTACTTTTTTCATTGCAGTTTTTGCAGCTGATAGACGGCTATCAGGACAATGAATGAATAAATTAGTACTTTCATTAAAACCACAGTCATTGCCATTAGTAGATGAAAAAGCCATACTTCCGGAGGTATCGAAAATGAGTAAAACACGGGGTTTTTCATCAAGGTCCACATCATGATTTACATATAACTCAATGTCTTCTGCGCTTGCTGTTGCACTGACTGCTAAGCCAAGTAATGCCGCTAGCACTTTGTTTAATTTAAAATTCATCTTAAATTCCCTTACTCATACTAGCCATTTCTTGTGCTACACCTGTCACAATTGTGAGTGAATGCTTTGCTTTAGATCCATATTCAACGGTAGTAGCAACTTGTACCATGTTGCACGATATACCCGCTGTGAAGTTAAAGCGCCTTGGGCATTCTAAATCAAGTACACCTTGATTTAAGTTAATCATTTTACTTTGCATATCGCCGTGCGTTGCAATCGTCATACCTTCACCGTTGTCTCCAGAATGGTGTGAGACTTCATCTGGTGTTAAAAAAAACTGGTTTGCAGCCCCTTTGTTAGCCTCATCAGAAATCATTCTTTGCACTTCACCAATAAGTTCGTTTTCAGCGACTTCTCGCTCTTGCGCTGCATTTGTAATTTTAACGTCAATACTGCTGCTACTCATCAGTGTTACAGCAATACCAGTGACGGCTATTACCATAATTAATGCAGTAATAAGCACAACACCTTGCTGTTTTGTAGGTGAGCTTTTTAAATACGCCATAAGTTTGATCCAACGTTGTTTAATCGAATTGTGGTAGTAAATACGGTGCGTCTGTAACTGTCATTAAATGTTAACTGACGCTTATTATCGTCTTCGCCCAAGGTATATGTTTGGTTCTTTAATTTAAGCCCCGGATCTTCTTGTAAAGCTCTTATTAATAAGAATACTTGAACGGTTAAAATACCCTTTCGGTCTTCCCAGTCTGAATGTTCCATATCGCTGATACTTTTATAGGTATCAATGCGGCTGTCGTTATTTGTATCGAGGCCAAAAACAAAGCGCATATTTTCTACGCCTTCCATTATTGTCTCTGTAGAAATATTAGCCCCCACCAAGCGTTTTCTCATCAATGCAGGAACAGTAATATTTTTATTATTAACTTTGTACGTTTGCTCAGAAATGTAATAAACGTGGTGGCTATAAGGCCAAACAGTTGCATTAATATTTAGCGCACCAGCATTGACTACGCCGCGAACAAATTGCGCCTTTTCTTGCTCTGCAATAAAATAGTTTTGACCTGCTTGGGTTTCGTTTCCTGCGGCTCCTACTGTTAAGCGGTTACCTTGTAAAAATTTAAGCTGTAAAATATCTGTACTTTTAACAGGGTTACTCACGCAATTTAGTTCTTTGGACTCTTCTGCAACCTTTGCATAAATAGTTCGAAAGTTAGTGGAAGATGCTAAATCAGGAAAACTCCCGTTATTAGCCCCTTCAAAACAATCTGGTGCAGGAGTTGTTGCCGTCGCCCTTGTTGTATTCCCTGCGACAAAAGAGTCATCGTAGTATGTGCCCCAAAATCCAATTTGTTCTATATCACGCTGCATAATGTTAATAGCAAGGCGCGCAGACTCTTGGATCTCACCTATGGTCATGGTGTCTTTTGTGGTTACTTTCATGCCAATGTAGGTGAACATAACGCCGCCAAGTACTAAGCCCCCTATAAAAAGCGAGATCATCATTTCTACAAGGGTAAAACCTTTTTGCTTAATGCTCATGCTTAACTCCTAAGGTAAATGTAACTAGTTAAAACCACTAAACGGCGCTTTTTATCTGATTCGCCACACTCAATTGCGGCTGTTGCATCATTGGCTGTAAATTCTTGTCTGCCTTGCCATGAAATAATCACTTCTAAATTAAATGCTTTACCACCTGAGCCACCAACTGCTGTTGGTCTAATACACACAGTTGCGTCATCTAAGGCGCCTGTATTTTCTCGCGCTCTAATCGCGCGTTTCCATTGTTCTAAATCTAAAGCTGCAACTTGCGCTGCACTGCAGCTTGCTGTGAAGCAAGTTTGAGACGTTGTTGTAGAGGTTTCACTATTAAATGTTTTAGCGTAAAGCCCAACTAATTGCGGTGTATCATTTGCACGAATACGTTGAATAATATCGTTTCCTAGCGCAACAGCTGCAGCTCGCTGCATAGAATCAAAACTTGCCTGCTTAGCTTTAGCTTGCAAAGCCACGGCTCCTAATAAGCCAAAACTTAAAATAATAAATGCAATAAGTACTTCAATTAGTGTGAAGCCTTTTTGAAATTTTGTTCGAGACGATTGCATACCAAAACCAAATAAAAAAATTGTCTGATTGTAAGTTTATGGCATTAAAATTTAGATTCAATACTTACTAGGATAAGCGGTAGGATTTGTTGATAAACGGTTAACAGCTAAGCATTTAATATATCTTTAACTGCTTTTAGTTCCCGTCGGCTTACAGCTAACGGCTCTTTACAACCAACAAGTTCTATTGTGTGTACTCCTGTATTTTGTGTTTTCAAACATAGCAGCTTACTTTTGTTTACTAAGGTATTTCTATGAATTCGTAACAACTGGGCGGGGTAAAGTAGCTCTAACTGTTTTAAGCTCTGCTCTATAAAGGCCTCTCCACCTTCAAAAACCATGTTTGTGTATTTTTCCTGCGCGTTAAAATAAAAAATGCTGTCAAGCTCTACACTTTTTAGTACCCCTGCCACCTGGTAACTAATTTTAGCTGATTGCTGTTTTTGCACATGCGCTTTATTTAAACGCCCTAGCTGATCTAGCACTTTACTTAAAGATTGGTCGGTAATAGGTTTAACTAAATATCCCGCAGCACTTAATTGCAGCGCATCTAATGCATGCTCTGGGTGAGCCGTAACAAACACAATAGCGGGTGGTAAAGGCATTCTGTTTAGCTTATGCGCTACCTCTAAGCCATTCATTCCTGGCATATCGACATCTAAAAAAATTAAATCAGGGTTATACTTTTTAGCAAGCTCTAACGCTTCATTCCCATTCGCTGCCTCTGCTTTTATCACTATGCTTTTTTCAATTGCTAAAAGCCGTTTTAATCGCGACCTAGCTAATGGTTCATCATCAACAATCAGTACATTCATACGCTATTCTCAATATGTTTAGGAATAACGACTTTCACTCTGTATACGCCATCTCTATTAGTAATAGTAAGCTGCGCTTTATTTTTATAGTAAATATTTAAACGCTGACGAATATTTTCAAGCGCCATGCCGTTATTAGGCCTAGTTTGCACCTTTGAGGCTGCAATTGGGTTTGAAACAATCATTGTTATATAGCCGGTTGTGATATGCAGTTCTACATTTATTGTCGCGCCGTCTTCACTTGCTTCAACACCGTGGCATACTGCGTTTTCAATTAATGGCTGTAGTGTTAAACACGGTATATTCAATGCTGGTAAATCTGAGGGAATATGCCAATTAACTTTTAATCGCTCACCAAAGCGCCAAGTTTCTAAGGCAATATATTGCTTACTCAGTGTTACCTCATCGTTTAATTGCACGCTTTGCCCTGAACGCATTGCCGCTTGTGACAATGCAGCTAATGCTAAAATAGCTTGCTCTGCAGCTGCGGCATCGTGATGCGTTAATTCTGCGGCTGTATTTAAGCTGTTGTATAAAAAATGTGGACGAATTCGTGCTTGCAAAGCGTCTAACTCAGCACGGGAAAGTGCCTTAGTTTGTTGCTCTTTTTCAGCATATATAAGCAAAAACTGTACAAATAAAGCAACCAAAAATGCAACAATAATAGTATTTTGAATAACAAAATAAATAAGGTGTTCAGTTGTATTTATATCAAACGCAAAGCGCGAAAATAAAACACTGAATAGGCTGGTAAATAATAAAAAAGAAACAAAAAAGAGCGAAAGTTGTAGGGCACGTGTACGCTTTTGTAAAAAGTGCCGAGCTATATATAACGAGGAAGTACTTGATAAAACAATTAAATGTAAAAATAGGCTAATTATTCCAAGCCTAAGCCATATATCACCCTGAGCGTGCGGAGCAAATGCTAAAACAACCGCAATCACTTGAGTGACAACAAGCGAGGCAAGCACGCCTCGCTCATTAAAAAGAGCTGAAAAAAGCAATACATCCGATTGAGGCGTTTTGCTCATCACAGCTCTCCTTGTAATCTAAATAATTAATTTATATAGATTAACGCAGCTCCACAGGAACAGCAAATACGATATTTTCTTCTTCACCTGGGTTTTCTACAACTTGTGTTCCACCCAACTCTTTTAAACGACTTATTACCTGCTGTACAAGCACTTCAGGTGCTGACGCACCAGCCGTAACCCCTACTGAATTAGCACTTGAAACCCACTGTTCTTGTACATCAGTAGCATCGTCAATTAAGTAAGCCGTTGTGCCCATTTTATCTGCAAGTTCACGCAAACGATTTGAGTTTGAGCTATTTTTCGCACCAACTACTAATAATACATCAACCTTATCAGCTAGGTCGCGAACAGCATCTTGGCGATTTTGAGTCGCGTAACAAATATCATCTTTACGCGGGCCGTCAATTGCAGGAAATTTATCTCGTAATGCATCAATTACATCAGCAGTGTCATCAACAGAGAGCGTTGTTTGACTACAATAAAACAAGTTTTCTGCATCTTTAACATTAAGTGCAATAACATCGTCTACGGTTTCTACTAAATAAATACCGCCAGCATCATTGTCGTATTGCCCCATGGTGCCTTCAACCTCGGGGTGACCATGATGGCCAATTAAAATACATTCTATACCCTTACGGCTTGCGCGGGTTACTTCCATATGTACTTTAGTTACAAGTGGACAAGTCGCATCAAATACTTTTAACTCTCTGCGCTTGGCTTCAGAGCGTACCGCTTGAGATACACCATGCGCACTAAAAATAACAATGCTGTCGTCTGGTACTTGGTGTAATTCTTCTACAAACACTGCGCCTCGGTTCTTTAAGCCGTCAACAACATATTTGTTATGTACAACTTCATGACGTACGTAAATTGGCTTTTCAAAAATATCTAAAGCGCGCTCTACTATGCTAATTGCTCTATCAACGCCTGCGCAGAAGCCACGTGGATTAGCTAATAAAATATCCATTAGCCTTTTACCTCAATAATATCAACTTCAAATGTTAAACGCTGGCCAGATAGCGGATGGTTAAAATCAATAGTAACCGACTCACCCTGCACTTCCCGCACTAAGCCCGGAAGCTCTGTACCATCAGGTTGAGTAAACGCAATAATAGCACCTACTTTCGCAGGTGTTTCTGCGCCAAATTTACTACGATCAACATAATAAATGTTATCTGGATTTGGCTGACCAAATGCATCTTCAGGCTCTAATTCAAAGGTTTTACTTTCGCCTGCGCTTAAACCTAATAGGCACTTCTCAAAATTTGCCGTTAAGCTGCCATCGCCCATTGTTAACTTTGCAGGTTTGTTGTGCACTTTAGTTGAATCAGCGGCAGAGCCATCTTCAAGTTTTATAGAAAAATGAAAAATAACTTGCGAGTTTTCACCAATTACAGCTTGGCTCATGCTTTATGCTCCTTCGGACTCTCACCTGTAAAGGCGTCAAATAATAACAATGCCGCGCCTACACAAATAGCACAGTCAGCAAAGTTAAATACTGGAAAATGTGAGTCTTCATAAAATACGTGAATAAAGTCAATTACATAACCGTAAGCAATACGGTCGTATAAATTACCAATAGCGCCAGCAAGCACTAACGAGTAAGCACCACATAACACTTTATTAGTTGCGGGTAATCTTTTTAGCCACCACACCAACAAGGCACTTATAGCAATTGCAATTGCGCTTAAAAACCAACGTTGCCAACCACCAGCATCACTTAAAAAACTATAAGCAGCACCATAGTTATGCACATAGGTAATACTAAAAACAGGTAGTAAATTAATAGACTCGCTATAAGCCATAGTATTTACAACAAGTGTTTTACTGGCAAAGTCTATTGCTAAAAGCAATAGACTCAACCATAACCACACTAAACCACTTTTTTGGGCTAGTTTGCTCACTAAAAACATCCCCTAAGCGAATTGACGCTTTTCGCCTTCACCATCAACATTACTAACACAACGACCGCAAATTTCTGGGTGAGCAGGCTCAATGCCTACATCGTCGCTGTAATGCCAACAACGTTCACATTTGGCGGCATCTGTTGCTGCAACACTAATGTACAAACCTTCAATTTCTGTTTCTTGCGTATCTGCAGGCTGGCTATCAACATGCGCTACATTAACAGCTGACGTTAGCAGTACAAAACGCAACTCATCACCCAATGCTGTTAATTTGTTTGCCAGCTCTTCGCCCGCAAATAAATTAACCGTTGCTTGAAGTGCAGCACCAATAACTTCTTCTTTACGTGCCGCTTCTAATAAACGGTTCACTTCGTCACGTACGTTTAAAATTGCTTGCCAGTCATCATTACTAAACTGGGTATGTGTTGGTGCTTGTAAACCTTCATACCACACTGATGTGAATACGTAATCGCTACGCTCTCCAGGTAAAGCTTCCCAAATTTCTTGTGCTGTAAAGCTCATAATTGGTGCCATCCAACGCGTCATTGCTTCAGCAATATGGTAAAGCGCAGTTTGACAAGAACGGCGTGCATGGCTGTCGCTCTTTGCAGTGTACTGACGGTCTTTAATCACATCTAAATAGAACGAACCAAGCTCGCCCGTACAGAAGTTCATCAGCTTTTGCGTAACTAATAGCATTTGGTAGCTATCGTAAGCGGCTAAAATTTCGTCCTGGAGCTGAGCTGCACGTCCTACAATCCACTTATCAAGCTCAACCATATCGTCAACAGCCACTTGATCTGTTTTAGGATCAAAACCATTTAAGTTAGCTAATAAATAACGGCTCGTGTTACGAATACGGCGGTAGCGATCTGCTGAGCGTTTAAATATTTCGTCCGATACAGTCATTTCTGCCGTGTAATCAGTAGAGGCAACCCATAAACGTAAAATATCTGCACCTAGCTTATTCATAACGTTTTGTGGAGAGATAACGTTACCTAACGATTTAGACATTTTTCTGCCGTTTTCATCAACGGTAAAACCATGTGTAAGCACTTGCTTATAAGGGGCATGGCCATTAATTGCAACCGATGTCATCATCGACGACATAAACCAACCACGGTGTTGATCCGACCCTTCTAAGTATAAATCTGCTGGGCCTACTAATTCTTCACGCGCATCAACAACACACGCATGCGATACGCCTGAGTCAAACCATACATCGAGTGTATCTTGCACTTTCATGTATTGTTTAGCGTCTTCTTCGCCTAATAGTGTTTCTGGCTCTAAGTCATACCATGCTTGAATACCTGACTTCTCAACTAATGCAGCAGCTTGCTCAATAAGTGCTTGGGTATTTGGGTGTAATGCACCGGTGTCTTTATCAACAAATAAAGCAATGGGTACACCCCAAGTACGTTGGCGAGAAATACACCAATCTGGGCGACCTTCGACCATGTTTGCAATACGGCTTTCACCCCACTCTGGTAGCCACTGCGTATTTTTGATTTCAGCCAGTGAATCTTTACGTAAGTTAGCCTGATCCATACTAACAAACCATTGCGGCGTAGCGCGGAAAATAATAGGGGTTTTATGACGCCAGCAATGCGGGTAACTGTGAGTAAGCGCATGGTGATGAACTAAAGCGCCACGCTCTTTTAAAACTTCAATTACGCTCGCGTTAGCTTTAAATACATGCTGGCCTGCAAATAATTCTGTATCAGGCAAGTAAACACCATTTGCGCCAACTGGGTTAGCAACTTCAAGGTTATAGTTTAAGCCTGCCACGAAATCTTCTTGACCATGTCCCGGTGCTGTATGCACCACACCAGTACCTGAGTCCGTAGTTACGTGCTCTGCAACAATCACCGGTACACTAAAATCATAAAAAGGATGTGCTACCTGTAAATTTTCAAGTGCAGCGCCTTTTACATAGCCTAAAACGTGGTAATGATTAAAACCAAACCGATCCATAGCATCTTTTACAAGCTCTGAGCCTAAAATTAAACGCTGCTCAGCGCCTTCATCTTCAATTTGAACCAATGCATATTCTAGGTCAGCATGAACAGCGACTGCACGGTTGGCCGGAAGCGTCCATGGTGTTGTAGTCCATATTACAGTGCCAACATCACCTTTACCTTTATGCCCTTCAACCATATCAAACGCGTTAACTACGGCGTCTTGATCATCAAAAATAAAACGCACATCAATGGCTGGCGATTGTTTATCTTGATACTCAACTTCAGCTTCAGCTAATGCAGAGCCACAATCAGTACACCAGTGCACAGGCTTTGCGCCTTTGTGCAGGTGACCATTTTTTATAATACGGCCAAGCACACGAATTGCATTCGCTTCAAAGTCAAAGTTCATTGTTAAATAAGGCTTGTCCCAATCGGCAAACACACCTAAACGTTTAAAATCAACTTTTTGACCTTCAACTTGCTTTTTAGCATAGGCGCGGCATTTTTCACGAAACTCGCTGGCAGTTACTTTAACGCCAGGCTTACCTACTTTTTTCTCAACCATTAGCTCAATTGGTAAACCGTGACAGTCCCAACCTGGAATATATGGTGAGTCGAAATCTGATAAGGTTTTAGACTTAACAATAATGTCTTTTAAAATTTTATTGACTGAGTGACCTAAGTGAATGTCGCCATTTGCATACGGAGGGCCGTCATGCAAAATAAAGGTTTTTTTACCCTTTTTAGCGCTGCGGATTTGACCGTATAGGTCGTCTTCATACCATGCTTTTAGCATTTTTGGTTCACGTTGTGCCAAATTGCCACGCATTGGAAACGGTGTTTCCGGTAAGTTCAAAGTATGTTTATAGTCGCTCATTTATCCTACATTCCGTCTCTATCGGCTACCTGATTTAAACCAAAACACTGTTTAGCGGCGGCAACGTCTGTTGCTATTTGCGCCGTTAATTGTGTTAATGTCTCGAATTTTTTCTCATCGCGGAGTTTTTGTATCAACTCAACGTGCATAAATTGTCCGTAAATGTCTTGTGCAAAGTCAAAAAGATGAACTTCCAGAAGTGCACGTGTCCCATTAAATGTGGGTTTATTGCCTATATTAGCAACCCCAAAAACCTGTTTCCCTGCAATAGTCGCCTGCACAGCAAACACCCCATTCACGGGGCAAACTTGGCGCTTTAGCGCTATATTTGCAGTTCTAAAGCCAAGTTCACGGCCTCGTTTCCAACCATGTATAACACGCCCAGAAATCGCATAATTATGACCAAGCATCACTTTTGCATCGGCTAAGTTGCCACATGCCAATGCCTCACGTATTAACGTGCTGCTTACTCTAGCATTTAACTGGTGAAAACTCGCAGTGCTTTGTACATCCATGCCTGCTTCTTTACCCATATTTACAAGTAAATTAAAATTACCTTTACGTTGTTGGCCAAATCTAAAGTCGTCACCCACCGTTAACGCTTTAACACCGAGTTTTTTTATGAGTATCTCATTTACAAACTGTTCTGCATGCATATTTGCAAACCGCTGGTTAAAGCTAATACAAATTACACGTTCAATGCCTAAATCACTTAATAAACGTAACTTGTCGCGTAAGCGAGTTAACCTTGCTGGGGCATTATTTTTTGCAAAAAACTCTTGAGGTTGAGGCTCAAACAACAACACCGTACTGGGTAAATTGTGTGCTTTAGCGTCGGCTAACAAGCCTTTTAATACTTGCGCATGACCTAAGTGAACGCCGTCAAAATTACCAATAGTTAACACACATCCAAAATGGTGTGGGCGAATATTGTGTATACCTCTAATTAACTCCATGCCACCTAAAGCCTTTTTTCAGCAAGTATTATCACGACTTATATCAAGGAAAAGCCACAAGGCTACCGATTATAATCTTTTTTTTAGTTTGATTCAGTAATTGCTACACTTTTTATCGTATTTAGTCTTACACCCATTAAAAAGAGCATTGCAAAGTAGCTAACTCCTGCTAATACAACAAGGGCAATTAATAATATAACCTGTTGTGCGAAAGCCCAAGAGGCCCAGAAATAGTAACTACTTACATACCATGTAACACACCCCATGACTAAACTAGCAACAATACACTTGATAGTGAAACGCAAACTCATAGAAGAAAACTGATACACATTTTCTTTTTTTAGCTGCCTATAAAGTAAAAATGCATTACAACTGGCTGACATTGATGTAGCGAGTGCTAACCCTAAGTAACCTATAAAAGGGGCTAACATAATATTAAATACCATATTTAGCACAAGGGTTATAATACCAATGCGTACGGGCGTTTTAGTATCTTGACGTGAATAAAACCCAGGCGCGAGCACTTTAATCAACATAAAACTAACTAACCCTACAGAGTAAGCTACAACACCTAAACTTACCGCTTTTACATGATCAACACTGTCCTCTTTAAAGGCTCCATGATCAAATAACACCGTAATTATAAGTGGGCTAATTATCATTAAGCCAACCATTGCTGGTATACCTAAAAATATTACAAAGCGAACTCCCCAATCTAACGTATGCTGAAAATCGCTCAATTTTTTACTGCTATGCAATTTAGAGAGTGCGGGTAAAATAACCGTCGCAATACCTATTCCAAACAAACCAAGCGGAAACTCTATTAGCCTGTCTGAGTAATAAAGCCATGCTATAGAACCTGTCATCAGTAATGAGGCAATCATAGTATCTAGTAATAAATTAATTTGGCTTATCGATACGCCAAACAATGCAGGCAGCATAAGCTTACGCACTTTTTTTACGTTTTCGTCATGCCAAGCCCAGCGCGGGCGAGCCAACATTTTAGCGCGGAATAAAAAAGGTAATTGAAATAACAATTGCACAATACCACCGACAAATACACCTATAGCTAGGGCGTATGCACCTACACTAAATTTGTCATGTAAAAAAATTGCACAGGTAATAATTGATATATTTAGTAACACAGGGGTAAATGCCGCAACGGCAAAACGGTTGTAAACATTCATTACCGCACCGCTCAGCGCGACTAAACTTACAAACAATAAATACGGAAAGGTAAATTTTAATAACGAACTGGCCAGCTCAAACTTCTCTGCATTGGGGCCGCCTTGCCACCAATCAATAAACCACCCTGTACCAAATAAAGCAGCGATGACCGGTGAAGCCACTACACCAAAAATAGTGACTAACAATAAAATAGTGCCCAGCGTACCTGCAGTTTGGGCAACGAAGAGCCTGACTTTATCATCACCTTGTTGCTCTTTTATTTCACTTAAAACGGGTACAAATGCCTGTGCAAAAGCGCCCTCGGCAAATAAACGACGTAAAAAGTTAGGAATTCGGTTAGCAAATAAAAATACGTCAGCCGCAGCACTTGCGCCAAGTAAATTGGCAACAACTGCATCTCTTACGAGCCCTAAAATACGCGAGATCATAGTCATGCAACTAACAATCATACCGGAGCGAAATAAACCTTTTGACACCTTAAACCTACTTAAAAATCCCTAAGATACGCGATTATGCCACAGTCTTTTTTATAAATCGCTTTAAAGCACTAGGCTGGGGGTCTGTGCTTTGTTACAATAGCGTCATTAACTGCTAAAGCGGCAAATTAATGTTCGTTATAAGGAGCAGTTTTTCTTGAATAGTTAAATTTAATTGACATTCATGATAGAAACAGGCATATTCCACGGCCTTTAATTTAAGCTTTATTTTAAGATTGTTAGGAGCAAACCTTGGCTAACATCAAGTCTGCAAAAAAACGCGCTATTACTAGCGAAAAGAACCGTCAGCACAACGCAAGCCGTCGCTCAATGATGCGCACTTACTTCAAAAAAGTAGTTGTTGCTATTGAAGCTGGCGATAAAGAAGCTGCACAGCAAGCTTTTTCTGTTGCTACACCTATCCTAGACCGTTACGCAACTAAGGGTCTAATCCACAAAAACAAAGCAGCTCGTCATAAGAGCCGTTTAGCAGCTAAGATCAAAGCGCTATAATTTGCTTTTGTTAGAATATAAAAACCGGCTTTTGCCGGTTTTTTTTTACTTAAAAGTTTTTGGCCTACATAATTTCTAAATCTGGATAAAACTTTTTAAGCATGGCTGCTATTTTTTTAGGTGTAAACGGTTTTACGATAAACCCTTTAGCGCCTTTATCTATGGCATCTTTTACATTTTCAACAGCTGAATGCGCAGACACCATAATTACATTCGTTTCTGGACTCATCTCGTTGATTTGTGCAATTAATTCTTTGCCGTCTCCATCCGGTAACTCAATATCTAAAAAAATCATACTGTATTTTGCAGCTTGGCATTCACTAATACACTGTGAGGCAGTAGATGCTTCCTTTACATTGTCTATCCCTAGATGCATGAGCGTTTGACTCAAAAAACTACGCACCGTGCTAACGTCATCCACTATTAAAATTGATAGCTGCGTGTCCATCTTCATTCCTCATAGGCTATAAGCTAACTTTACGTTATTATAATAATTAGCTTAGTATATAAATTTACTATTTGAATTATAAAGACCTATGTAAAAAAGGCCAGATCTGCTTTATGTCAAAAACACCAAAAAAACAATCCTTGTTAGGTAAAACACCAACAAGAAAAAAAACAACACAAAAAAACAAAACTCGGGCAACCTCTCAAAGGCAGGCACAAACTAAACAACACACTATTGATGCAGAGTTAAATAGCCAAGAACCTAAAGCCAAAAAAGGACTGTTAATAACGCTCGCTATTATTGCAGTAATCATTATCGCTTTTCCAAAGCCAACTTTACTCACCTATAAAAAATTAGGGATGGTTAGCGAAAGTATTTATTGGCCTGGTGTATTTGGATACGGTGCAACGCTTGTAGACTCACATTTACATCCTAAGTTTGACGAAAAGCGCAAATCTCTTTATTTATGCAGTGATTTACAGAATCCTCAGAGCTGCCAAAAGTATCAAGTTATTGCTGACGACGGTCTAATTTCAGCGATTAAAAGTTACTTTTAGCATTAATAAAACTAATCTGAAAAATGTAAAATTACTTGGTTGAAAGGTGCGCAAAAGATCACCATAATGGCGCTCCTTTTTTCAACAACTGAACTATTGAAACGACCATGCTAAACGAGCTAGATTGGCTTTTAAACACGATACTACTTGCACTAGGTTTAGGTGCATTCTTTATTAACCACATAACATTACTGCGCGTAGCTGCGATAAGTGCATGTGGCCTGCTATTTTTATCATTTAGCTTAGATCTTATGTCGTCGAGTGTTATTTCAAATATGAGTTTGGTATTGATCAATACATTTTACCTGTTTAAGGTTTATACATTTGGGCAACTTAATGTAACTCAGAGCTAACAATTTCCCCTAGAATATTTTATAGCCCAGCATTGCTGGGCTTTTTTTATTGTATAAATCAAAATGGTTGGGTAATTAGGTGAACTAAGATAATATTGGCCTCGTATTACATTATTATGAGATTTCGGTATGTCCTTATCTGATTTTGATTTGTTTTTATCTTCCATGGAAGATGTGACCCCTATTAGCAGTGATACTATTAAACCGTTATCAAGCAGCCCTCATTCTTCACTTGCGCAACAACAAAAGCGACAAGCGGCTGAAAATACTCTATCAACAGATGAAAACTACTTAAGTACAGAGTCTGTAGAGCTTGTTGAGCCATTTGCTATATTAAGTTTTAAAAAAGACGGAGTACAAGGCCCTGTATTTAAAAACTTACGTTTAGCAAAGTATCAAGTTGATGCGACCTTAGACCTTCATGGCCAGCTACTTAAAAATGCACGCAATACGCTCTTTAATTTTATTAATGACTGTCAGCAGCAAAATGTACGTGTGGTGCTTATTAGGCATGGTGTAGGAATTAAAAATAAAACTAATCCGGGAATACTTAAAAGTTTTGTAAATAAATGGCTACCTGAGTTACCGGCGGTTTTGGCATACCATACTGCACAGAGGCATCATGGAGGGAGTGGAGCAACTTATGTTTTACTTAAAAAAAGTGCCGATAAAAAACACGAAAATAGAGAAATCCACAGCAAGCGCTAAACCTGCTGTGGTGCCATTCTATAAAATAGTTGGCTGATTAAACCAAGCAGATACGCCTAAAATTATTATAGAAATTATAATTAAGCTTAATCTAGCACCACCCTGATTTGTTTTCATTTCACCCTCTTTATATTTTTCTTGTTGAGAACATATACAACATTAATAAAAATTACATATGTTAACAAGCTGTTTCTTTAAATATTTATCAATATCCTTTCGTTCTATCTATTCGATTATTTAAAGTAATACCTTGCTGCAAGCGTTCGACGTTTTCTGCTATTTGTGCTGAAACACTGTTTATATCTGATAATGCAGCACAATGCGGTGTAAGGGTTATTTTATCATGCTGCCAATAAGGGTGTTCTCTACTAAGAGGTTCGTGTTCAAAAACGTCAATGACTGCTGCACGAAGCGAATTCTCTTCCAAGGCATTAAGTAAATCAGCCTCTATAACATGCTCACCTCGTGCAACATTAATAATAACTGCATGATTAGGAAGCATACTAATCGTATATTTATTGATAATACCTTTTGTTTTATTAGTTAATGGCAACAAACAGACTAGATAATCAATATTGCAAAGCATTTCTTTAAGCCCTTGTTCGCCATAAAATAAATTAACTGTATTACTGGTTTTATATGTATGGGCCCAAGCATTTACAGTAAAGTTATTGGCAAGAAGTCGTTTCGCACATGCTTTACCTAGCTCCCCAAATCCCAAAATACCTACATTGTTTTGTTGATAAGCCCTTTTGGGCTTCCATTGGTGCTGCATTTGCTTAATAAAGTATTCTTTTAATCGTAATTTTTGCGCTAAAACATGGGTAAGTACATATTCGGCCATGTCTTGTGCCAATTTTTCATCAACTATACGCACTACATCTACGTCATCACCAAGTAAATTTAAATCAATACTGTCTACACCCGCACCAAATGACGATACCGCTTTAAGGTTTGGCAACTTTGCCCACATATCATGCGGTGCTTTCCATGCTAATACAAAATCAATAGCTTCTAGATTATTGCAATCTGGCCACTGCTGTATTTTTGTAGAGGGTAATCGGGCTTGTAATTGCGCTATTAACTTTGTGTTATCTCGCCCTGTAATTGCTACTAATACCGACATAGTTACTTCCATAATAAGTTTTTATAAAATCCATGCTGACTAATCAACACTTCGGACCCTTTACACTTTAAAAGGTCACACAACTGCAAAATAACTGTCACACCCTTTTTTTACTCTACAGACATGGCAATCGTGCTAAATTAAAAAGAGGTTTGTATGATCAGTGTTGATAAAGTAATTGCAGCAAACTTACCACAATTAGAAAGCTCACCAAAAGTAAAAAGCCTAGTAAAAAAGGGATTAGGCTATTTACTACATGAACAAGAGTTTGTAGCCTTTGCCGACACCTACCCTCATTTACAAGGGCTAGAATTTGTTGAACAAGTTCTCGATGAGCTCAATTTTGATACACGTTATAAGCCAAAGCAAATAGAGCATATTCCTAGCGAAGGTAAATTAATTATTGTTGCAAACCACCCTATAGGCTCTTTAGATGCGCTTGCATTAATTAAAGTGCTCTCAAGCGTAAGAAAAGATTTAAAGGTTGTTGCTAACCGTATGCTCATGTCGGTGACTCCAATGCACGATTTACTTTTACCTGTAAATAACTTATCTGGCACAAGTAAGAAACAAGAGCTTTATAATATTCACCAGCATCTGAAAAATGAGGGGGTATTATTAATATTTCCCGCTGGTGAAGTATCACGACTGAGCCCTACAGGTATCAAAGATTGTAAATGGAACAGCGGGTTTTTGCGCATCGCAAAAAAAGCCAATTGCCCTATATTACCTATTTATATAAAAGCTAAAAACAGCCCATTATTTTATGGGACTTCAATAATATACAAACCCTTAGCAAGCTTATTACTAGTAAAAGAAATGTTTAAACAACGCCAGAAATCGTTAGAGTTTGAAATTGGTGCGTCTATTCCTCCAGCGTCATACCTCATAGAAAATTTAAAAGATAAAGAGATTGTTAATTTAATACGAAAACAACTGTATCGTCTAACAACTAAAAAAACCTTACCACTTAAAACACAAACTCCTATTGCTGTCCCAGAGTGTAGAAAAGAGCTTAAAAAAGCAATAGATGCGTGTCAGCTTCTGGGGGAAACACAAGATGGTATGCATATTCATTTATATCAATATACGGGTAGCTCACCTATTTTTAGAGAGCTAGGGAGGTTGAGAGAAATAGCTTTTAGAGCTGTAGGTGAAGGTAGCGGAAAACGCCGTGATATTGATAAGTACGATATGGACTATCAACACTTAGTTCTTTGGGACCCAACTCAATTAGAGTTGGTAGGCGCGTATAGGCTAGCTTGTGCTAAAGAAATAATTGATAAACATGGCCGTAAAGGTCTGTATACCGACAGTTTATTTACTTATAGCACTGAAATGGGCCCCTACCTAGAGCAAGGAATTGAACTTGGTCGTAGCTTTGTTCAGCCAAAATATTGGGGGCGCAAAAGCCTAGATTACCTGTGGTACGGCATTGGCGCTTTTGTTAAAAACTACCCACAATATCGTTATTTATTTGGGGCTGTTAGCGTGTCTAATACGTTACCAGATCCGGCAAAGGCCATGCTAGTGTATTACTATCAGCATTATTATAAAACCGATGAGATACTTGCTACTCCAAATAATGAATTCAAACTAAGCGAACATGAACTTACACAGTGTGACATGGTTTTTTGCAAAGACGATGTTAAAGAAGACTTTGTAGAACTAAAGCATGTGCTTGCTAACATGGGTGCGCAAGTTCCCACTTTATTTAAACAATATACAGAGCTATGTAAGCCTGGTGGAGTAAAATTTTTAAGTTTTAGCGTAGATCCCGACTTTAACAATTGCATTGATGGTTTAGTATTGGTTGACTTGCAAAATGTTAAAGATAACAAAGCAAAGCGATACTTAAGCTAATTGAAGCGAGGTTACCCTCGCCACTATCTGGGTTTTATTTGAAAACTAACATTACCGTTCTATATAAATACGTGAAAGTAAGTCATAATAAATTGCTTCAACTTTTATTAAGTCATCAATAGAGACGTGCTCATTAACCTGGTGAATTGTATGATTTCTTAGCCCACATTCAATTACTTGAGTATGGCTGTTAGCAAAAAAACGACCGTCAGATGTGCCACCACTGGTACTTAGAACTGGGTAGTTTCCAGTTTGACTATGTATGGCTTGTTCAACACAAGTAATTAAACTCCAGTTACTCTTAGGTTGGGTATAGTATGGTTCACATGGACGCTCCCAATTAATCGTTATGTAACGTGAAAATTCATCCAACGAATTGCTCAATATTGATTTAATTTTTTCACTGCTGTACCGATGGCTATAGCGAATATTAAATGTTATTTCGCAGTGACTAGGGACCAAATTATCGACCACATTGTCAATATTTATGCCTGTTACTTGCAGTGTTGTTTTTGAGCCTGCGTCATCTAAGTGCCACGCTTGTTCACTCAGTTTATTGACTATTTTGGCACTAATATGTGCGGCGTTAATGGTATTTTGAGGATAAGCTACATGACCTGCCCTGCCCTTTACCAGAATACGTGCTGAAAGCGCACCACGGCGACCGTTTTTAATTGTATCGCCAACATGTGTCGAACTAGTTGGCTCGCCGACAATACATCCGTCTAAAACGATCCCATTTGAAGAAAGCTTATTAGCTATTTGCGCAGAGCCAAACTCAGCCTCGCCTTCTTCATCAGAGGTAATGAGCCAATAAAAAGTCCCTGCTTTTGATGATGTGTTATTTATTAATTTTTTTGTGGCAGTTAGCATAGCTGCAACACCCCCTTTCATATCAGCGGCACCTCTTCCGTAAATTACCCCATCAATTATTCTTCCATCAAACGGAGGGGTTAGCCAGTCACCATTATCTGCGGGAACCACATCAATGTGCCCTGAAAAAGCGACACACGGTCCCTCATTGAATTTAATATGCGCAATTAAGTTAGTGACACCATTACTCGTAAACTTTTCACAGCAAAAACCTTGCTCACATAACTGCTCAACCAGCCAATCTATTGCGCCGGCTTGATTCGGCGTTACTGATTTAAATTGGATAAGCGTTTGTAATTTATTTATTAATTCGGCGTTTAACCTTTGAGAAGTGGCTGCTTGTTGTGAAACAACTAAAGACATTTTTTAACACCTTTATTACTAAGTAAGGCATTATTAAATAGTGAGAGTATGACTAAGAGATGTCAGCTTTTATACATTCTGATGATTATTACTTATATAGATTGTCAATCATTGCTGTTACGAAACAGCGTCAAAATTAATCTAAATCAATAAAATACTTTTCAACGTTCAATCATTTTTGAAACTTTGATCTAGAACAGGTTTTTCATATTTGTTAAGCGTAATAATGGCGTCAATCAAAAAGTAGTTCTTGGAGAACAACATGAAAACCAAAATTAGCATTGCATTATTAACCTCTTTATTAGCACTCTCTCCAGCTGCACACGCTAACTTCAGCGTAAATCTGGGCGCTATTAACGTAAATCCAGATAACAGTGGCTCTGCAATTAACGAAGCCCCCTCATTAGGTCTAAAAGGTGATTCTAATACTCAGCTAGGTATTACGGTAGACTATGCATTTAATGACAACTGGGTATTAGAATTGATTGCTGCTACGCCATTCTCTCATGATGTAAATGGAACAGGCGGCTTGGCTGGTAATAAAATTGCTAACATTAAGCACTTGCCACCCTCGTTAGTGGCACAGTATCACTTTTTAGATACAAGCTACCAGCTCAGACCATTCATAGGTGTTGGTGTTAATTATACAACCTTTTTTGATGAACAGCCTTCGCAAGCTCTTAAAGCAACCCTTGGTACAGACGATGTTAAAGTTGAGCTTGATGACTCTGTAGGGTTTTTAGTACAAGTAGGGGCTAATTATAAAATGGATGATCACTGGGGACTCCACGCAATGGTTTCTATAATGGATATTGATACAGATGCAACTGTGTACGCTAACAATGCAAAAGCATTAACATCAACAGTTGAGCTTGACCCTGTAGTGGCAATGTTTGGTGTGAAGTATAATTTTTAAAGTCTAAGTACAGTGTTATGTGTGTAAAAAAGGCGCTAAGCGCCTTTTTTTTTGTGCAACGAAAACAATAACTCGGCCTCAGCCCTGGGTAACTCACACTCGCGAATAACTTCGTCTAAATCTGCACCTAACTCAACCATTTTCACAGCACGGGAATAAATCTTAGCATCGGGATCATCGTATTTTTGAGCCGATTGCTGCTGCAGTAAATCTTGGTTTTGTTGCTCAACCTCTAGAACTCGCTTGCCGATACTGAGTAAACCGGTTCTTAATTCAGCGGCTTCGCTTCTTAAAATATGAACTTGTTCTGCACATTCTTTAAGCTTTTGATGTACATCAGCAACATCGCTGGTGTGTTTATTTTTAAATGCAATAATAAGCGTTAACGATATAAGACCTACCGCTAACGCGCTTACAGCAATACTAAGTAACAGCATAGTTTATCTGATAAAGCTTATAAATCGCTTAACTCATCCCATTCGTCATCACTAAGTAGCTTATTTAAATCAACTAAAATAAGAAGCTCATTATCTCGATTACAGACACCTTGGATAAACTTAGCGCTTTCTTCAGTACCCACATTTGGCGCACTGTCAATCTCAGAGCTACGCAGGTATACAACTTCAGAAACGCTATCGGCTAAAATGCCTATAACTTGTTCTTCAGCTTCAATAATTAATATACGTGAGTTATCAGTTGCATCAGCTGCTGACAAACCGAATCGAGCACGTGTATCAATAACGGTTACTACATTACCACGTAAGTTAATAATGCCTATTACATAAGAAGGCGCACCAGGGACTGGTGCAATCTCGGTGTAACGCAGTATTTCTTGAACTTGCATTACATTAACACCGTAGGTTTCCTCTTCTAGTTTAAAAGTAACCCACTGTAATATTTCATCATTATTATCTGCATTTTTATTTTCTGACAGTAATTTCTCTTGGTTCATGCTGTTACCCCATAATGGTCATTACTACTGACGGCTATCTAAGCCCTCTTCTAATAACGTATTTAAATTGTCTACATCTATTAAAGCACACATTTTTTCTTTAATAACCCCGGCGAGCCATGGGCGCTTACTTTGATCTGTACGCCATTTTACATCTTCTTTTGTCAATGTAATGTTATTTATAAGCTTCTCAGCTAATAATCCCCATTGGCTATCTCCTAAAGTTATTAAATACTGATAATCAAGTGATGCCTCAAGTTTTTCATCGTACTTCTCTGGCATAACCCAGCGTGCTGTATCTACAACATTGAGCTTTTCATCACGGTTAAGCATAACGCCTTTAAACCACTTTGGTTTACCAAACAGGTGATTCACTTCACCTAATTGATGTATACCGCCAAGAGCTTTAAGCGGGACTGCTAGCGTAAGTCCTGCAACTTCAAAGAACAATGCCTGAAATTCGCCGTCAAAGTAATCTGACTCACTGTTATTTGAAAGATTTAATTGTTTCTGTTTTGCTATTTTAAGGTCTGTACTCGTTGTCTCTTTTGGCGTTTCAATGACGTTAACTTTCGGTGTTGTAGCTTCTGCTTCTTTAACTTCATGCGTATCATCTAACGAAGATGATTCATGCTCAGCCACTACTTTAACTTTAGTAACTGGCTTCTGACTTTCATGAGTGGCTTCTTCGCTTGGCAAGTCACCCGGTATATTTTCTAAAAGTTTTGCTACGGGCTCTAAGTCACTGGCAAGCTCTTCTTCGCAAAGTAAGGCACCTAAGTACTGAGTCATTACTTTTTCATTAGCAAATAATTGCTTACTCATTCATTAACCTTGTTCAATTAAATAATCTAATAATGCTTTATAAGCAAATACACCACGAGAGCGAGGGCAAAACTCTATGGGTACTTTTTGTGCTAAGCTTGCATCTCTTAGTTTTGTGTCTACGGGAATAACACCTGGCCAAACTCTATTACCGTAGGTTTTTTGTAACGTTTTGTAGGCTTCGAGTGATGCCTTCGTTCTTTTATCGTACATTGTAGGTATTATAGTATATTCGTAACTTTTAGCTTGTGAGCTCTGCATTAATTCCATTGTACGCATCATTCTATCTAAGCCTTTAAGCGCTAAAAACTCAGTTTGAACAGGTACTAAAATGCGCTCACTCGCAGCCAATGCATTAACCATTAAAACCCCTAAAACAGGGGGGCAATCTAAAATAGCATAATCGTAATGTTCGCTTATTTTGGCAAGCGTCTTTTTTAAAATTAACCCCATGCCTGTTTTATTGCCCATGCTTCTATCTAATGTAGCAATAGCCATAGTAGCAGGTAATATATCTAAATTTTCGAGAGTGGATGGGCACAATGCTTGAAGTATTTCCTCACTTTGCATACTAGTTCCACGAGCGAAAATATCGTAAACGCTGACTTCTAAATCTTCAGAATCAATACCAAAGTAATACGTTAAAGACGCATGAGGATCGGTATCTATTAGTAATACACGTTTACCCTGCAGTGCTAAAGTACCAGCAAGACTGACCGCAGTCGTTGTTTTACCAACGCCACCTTTTTGGTTGGCTACAGTCCAAATCTTCACATCATATCCTAGTTACTGTTCATTGCGAGTTGTAATACGAATTCCACCATGTGGTAAACGAATAATTTTTATTGTGTCATCGTCTGACGGTAATTCTACTTCTGGCTCAGGCGCTACTGCCTCAACTATTGGCTCTTCTGCTGAATTATTTTTCTCTTCTGGCAACCCATATTTAGATAACGCTATTACTACTTTTCTATTTTCAGCTCGGCCCTCATCTGTGTCGTTAGGTGCAAAGGGTGAATACTGTCCATACCCTTCAATAGCCATTCGGGCCGAATTTATGCCAAGTGCTTCAAGCTCAACAAGTATTGAAGTTGCGCGAGCGACAGAAAGCTCCCAGTTAGAGCGAAATATTTCATTTTTAATTGTTTCATCATCTGTATATCCACGCACACGTATATAGTTATCCACTGGCGCGATAATATCTTTTACAATTTTAACAACTTGTTTTGCTCTAGAATGAGCAACTGCGCTACCACTTGAAAATAACATACCTGAACTCAGTTCTATTATGAGCCAATCTTGATGCAATTCTAGATTGGCTTCACCATCACGTATTTCATCAATAAGCGCTGACTGAAGTTTCGTTAATAAGCTATCAAGTGGTTTTCCTAAATATTTTTGCTGTATATTACTTGTCTCACTTTGGCCGTCTAACAACTCTGGGCCTTGCTCTTCCTTGTTGATACTTTCGCCATACAGCAATTCATCTTCAGGAGTAACCCTATCAGTAAGTATTCCAGTACCATCTACCCCCGTACCTTGCTGAGAATAAACACGAGCCGACTTGTCGAATACTTGCTCTAGGGAATCGGATAAAATTTGGAAGTTTTCTTCTTTGTTAATCGCAATCGCATACATTACAACAAAGAAGGCAAACATAATGGTCATATAATCCGCATAAGATACTAACCAGCGCTCTGTATGCTGGTTTTTATGGGCCGAGCGACCAAATCGTCGACGCATCATTTTTATGCGTCCACTAGGCTTGGCCGTTCAACACGATAAGCTTCTAACTTTAGCTCAATGTTCATTGGGCTTTGGCCATCGCTGATTGCAATTATCCCTTCTGCAAGCATTTCGTGGTAAAGCATCTTTTCTTCTACACGTTGCTTGAGCTTATGTGCCATTGGCAAAAATAATAAATTAGCTAACCCCACCCCATAAATCGTTGCAATAAAGGCTGTTGCAACTCCAGCGCCAAGCAATTGCGGATCGGTAATAAAAGACATAGCCTGAATGAGCCCAAGAACAGCTCCTAAAATACCGATGGTAGGGCTATAACCGCCCATTGCTTCGTATACACGTGCAGCTTCAAGCAAACGCTCACGCTCCAACATTAAATCTATTTCAAGCGTATCACGTAGCCTCTGCTCTGAACCGCCATCAACAAGTATACTCAGCCCTTTTGCGGCATATACATCTGAGTGAGTTAGGGCCTCATCCTCTAATGCCAAATACCCCTCTTGTCTCGCTTTGTGAGACCAACGTTTAACTTGCTCAATTGCATCATCAATATTGTAATTGGGAGTCACAAATACCCAGTGACTCATTCTAAGCATTTTTTTAAAGGTACTAGTAGACGTTTGCAGCATTACAGCGCCTACGGTCCCACCTAGTACTATAATAAGCGCAGGACCATTAAAAAGTGCGGCAATAACACCACCTTCTAAATGATAGCCAATTGCTATAGCACTTAGTGCAACAATTAAACCAAGTACAGAAAGCTTATCCACAACCGGTTTCGCTTTTTATCCGCGTTGCAATATCGTCAAGCGCTAAACTCTCACTTGAAAGCCCCGCATTAGCAACAGCTTGTGGCATACCATAAACAACACAGCTCTTTTCATCTTGTGCCCAAATAGTGGCGCCAGTTTGTTTTAACATTCTTGCGCCATCTCTACCATCAGCCCCCATGCCGGTTAAAATAATAGCTAAAACATCTCCCTGATAAGCTTTTGCAATACTTGCAAATGTAACGTCAACACTGGGTTTATAAGTGATTCGCTCGCTATTGTCTTCAAAAACGCGCAATGTTTTAGAACCACCTCGACCTTCAACCATCATTTGTTGCCCGCCAGGAGCCAAATAGGCAGTTCCAGGATCAAGACGATCACCTTGCTGTGCTTCTTTTACTTTTATTTTGCACAATCCATTTAAACGAGCTGCAAATGCCGGTGTAAAAGCAGCAGGCATATGCTGGATAAGTAAAATGGGATGCGGAAAATTAGCGGGTAATTGCGTAAGCACATTTTGTAAAGCAACAGGACCACCAGTAGATGTACCGATAGCCACAAGCTTGTATTGCTTGCCACTTGCACGAGTTGGTACGTTGTTTTGTGTTTTTGTTAATGTCGATGCGGTTGTTGAACGCTGAAAACTTCTATCTGGTTGCCTGATTGAAGACCCAGTATTACTGGTTTTATCAGGCACAGAGCGTGCCGCTGGTTTCTGGTGTGTTATTGGCTTAAAGGCTCTAGGAATGCGCTTATTACCAATTTCTTTGACTTTAGCTTGAAGGAGCTTTATCGCATCTTCATTATTACGTGCAATATCTTCAAACTTTTTAGGTAAAAAATCCATCGCTCCAGCATCAAGCGCATCAAGTGTTGCTGTTGCGCCAGCACGGGTTAAAGAGGAAAACATTAAGATTGGCGTGGGGTTACTTGCCATTATCTCTTTAACAGCACTGATACCATCAAGCACAGGCATTTCTACATCCATCGTGATCATATCAGGACGAAGTTGAGCCGTTTTTTCTACAGCCTCTCTGCCATTAATGGCAAAACCTATAACTTGTATGTCGCTGTCTTGTTCAAGGATTTCGCTTACTCTACGACGAAAAAAGCTCGAATCATCAACAACTAAAACTTTTACGGCCATTTAGCTCTCTTATTAAATTTATACGTAGGCACGCATTTTATGTGTACCTACTTTATGATTTAGCCAGCGTAGTGTTTTAACATATTTGGAACATCTAAAATTAGTGCAATTCCACCATCTGATGTAATAGTTGCGCCTGCCATACCTGGGGTACCCTGCAAAAGAGCATCAAGAGGTTTAATTACAACTTCTTCTTGACCTATTAAAGAATCAACTACAAAACCAACCTGCTGAGTACCTATTTGAACAATAACAACATGACCTTGCGCTTTGCGCTGAGTGCGATCTGCTCCTTTAACTAACCAATGCTCAAGATAAAATAGCGGTATCGCTTTCTTACGTACAATAATGGTTAATTGACCATCAACAACATTTGTTTTGGTTAGATCTAAATGGAATATTTCACTTACACCAGCTAATGGTAATGCAAATGTTTGTTCGCCAACTACAACCATCAAGGTTGGTAATATCGCAAGTGTTAACGGTACTTTTATTTCTAAAATTGTACCAACACCTAGCTCTGACTGAATACTCACTGAGCCATTAAGTTGAGTGATTTTAGTTTTTACAACATCCATTCCCACACCACGGCCTGAGATGTCAGAGATCTCTTCTTTGGTCGAAAATCCTGGTGCAAAGATTAAATTGTACGCCTCGGTATCCGATAAACGGCTCGCCTGGTCGTGATCTAAAACGCCTTTACTGATTGCTATTTTTTTGAGCTTTTCAGCATCCATACCCGCACCATCATCTTTGATAGTTAACAAGATATGGTCGCCTTCTTGAGACGCTGAAAGCGTTACATTACCCGTTCTAGGTTTGCCTGCTGCTTCACGAGCTGCTGGCATCTCTATTCCGTGGTCAACTGAGTTTCTAACTAAGTGAACAAGCGGGTCTGCAAGTGCCTCAACCAAGTTTTTATCTAAATCAGTTTCTTCACCAACAAGCTGTAAACTAATATCTTTATTTAAGCTTCGTGCTAAGTCACGAACAACGCGAGGGAAGCGGCCAAATACCTTTTTAATTGGCTGCATTCGCGTTTGCATTACTGCGCCTTGGATATCAGCCGTCACAACATCTAAGTTAGAAATGGCTTTGCCCATTGCTTCACTTTCTGAGTTAGTGGCCAAACTTACCAATCTGTTACGAACAAGTACAAGCTCACCCACCATATTCATTATTTGGTCTAGGCGTTTTGTGTCAACTCGGACTGTTGTTTCTGCTTGCGGAGGAGCTGGCTTTTTCACAGCTGCAGGCGCTGGAGCTGCTTTTTCTGCAGGCTTTTGCACTGGTTTTGGCGCAGCGGCTTTTACAGGTTCAGGCTTTTTGACAGGCTCACTTACCTTAGCCACAGGTTTAGCAGCGGGCTTCGGCTCTGAAGCTGCAGGGCTCTCTATTGATTTAGGGGCACCTGATCCATGAAGTTCGTCAAGCAATGCTTCAAACTCATCATCGCTAATTTCATCATCGCTAGAATCACTTGCAGGTGAACGTGTTGAAGGCGTTGCAGAGCTTTCTGCAGAATTATTACTTGCTGTTTGCTCTTTTACAGGCTCACTGGCCGCAACAGCACCAAAGCTTCCAACGCCATGAAGTTCATCAAGTAAGTTGTCAAACTCATCATCTGTAATGTCTCCACTGACATCACTACTACTGGACGCGCTTTCAGCTACAGGGCTTTGACCTTTTCCATGTAATTCGTCTAGTAAGTTTTCAAATTCATCTTCTGTTATTTCGTCAATCTGAGTTTCATCATCGCTTTGTTCAACTGTTCCACCGCTAAATAGCTCGTCAAATGCAAACGGATCTTCTTCATCAGTTCCTGAGGCTTCCTCGGCAACTGGGGCATCAATAACCTCGGCTTGAGGTTCTTCAGTTGAATCAACTGGTGAGTCACCAGCAAGCTCTTCTTCTGTTGGAGGTAAACCTAGTTTATGAAGGGTTTCAAGAAGTTCGGGATCAGCGGGTTCTGGTTTGTCACGATTTTGAATGGTGGCAAACATCTCGTTAATCGTATCGAGAGCTTGTAAAATTACGTCCATCAATTCCGAATTAACCGTTCGTACGCCTTGCCTAAGCAGATCGAACACATTCTCTGCGCCATGACATGCGTCAACGAGCTCGGTCATAGCTAAAAACCCAGCACCACCTTTTACAGTGTGAAACCCTCTAAATATGGCATTGAGTAATTCGGTGTCCTCTGGATTGTTTTCCAGCTCAACTAACTGTTCAGATAAAAGCTCTAGGATTTCTCCTGCCTCTACAAGAAAGTCTTGTAAAATATCTTCATCGACTTCAAACATGCAGTTACTCTCCTCTTAGAAGCCCAAACTTGATAAAAGATCATCGACTTCATCTTGATCAGATACAACATCATTACGTGATTCTTTATCAATAATAGGGCCTTCTGGACCTGCTAAAGTTTGTTCGTCTAATGGTTCATTTGTTTTTTGTTGTTCTATTTTTTCGGCTTTACTTTCGCTTTGATCAGCGAAGGCTGTCAAAAGATGAATTAAGCTTTCTTCAACTTCTCTAACAAGCTCAATAACTCGGCGAATAACTTGTCCGGTTAAATCTTGATAGTCTTGTGCCATAAGTACATTAGTCATCAAACTTTGCAGCTCATCGGTTTTATGATGAGAATTGTTCATAAACTTATCAATGCTGTGGCATAACGATTTAAACTCCCCTAACTCAATCTCTCGATTCATTAGGCGATCCCATGTCGGTTTGATATGAGATATTTCATCTGCCAACTGTTGAGCAATTGGTAGGCTAGCCTCAACTGCATCCATTGTTTTATTCGCGGCATTTTCTGTCATTTCTATAACATAATTGAGCCGTTTTTTTGCATCTGGAATAGCATCGGTAGTTAAGTCAGATAAGCGAGTGTCTAGCTCAAAGCTTTTTAAAGCTTCATGCAATTGACGGGTTAACTTTCCAACCTCAGCAAATATTTCAGATTGCTCCTTAGAAGCGGTATCTAAAATTAACTGATTGGCTTTGTCTTGCTCACCGTTTTCTAGAAAAACAACGAGCTGACGAGCTTGTTCTAAAGTTATTTGAGGCGCAGCAAGTGCTGACATAAGCCTCTCCCCCTATCATTAGCCTAAACGTTCAAATACTTTTTCTAATTTAGTTTTGAGTGTTCCAGCAGTAAATGGCTTAACGATATAACCATTAACACCTGCCTGTGCTGCCGCTATAATTTGTTCTTTTTTAGCTTCAGCCGTTACCATCAATACTGGAATGTGTTTAAGCTTATCATCCGCACGTATTGCTCTTAGTAGGTCTATACCCTGCATTCCTGGCATATTCCAATCGGTAACAACAAAATCAAATACTTGATTTTGTAGCATTGGCAAAGCGGTTGACCCATCGTCTGCTTCTTGAACATTAGTGAAACCTAAGTCACGCAACAGATTTTTAATAATACGTCTCATTGTTGAAAAATCGTCAACAACCAGAATTTTCATGTTTTTATCCAAAACATCCCCCAGTGAGGTCTTAACCTTGTTTACTTACTACTAATTTATCCAGTCATTGATTTTAGCTTTAAGCTTAATCATCGCCTGACCATGTATTTGACTTACACGCGATTCACTTACATCGAGTATATGCCCTATTTCTTTTAAATTCATTTCATCGTTATAGTACAAAGACAGCACCATTGCATCACGTTCTGGTAAAGATTTTATTGCACCTAATAAAGACTCGTTAAACCGCTCATTTTTAACATTATTAAACGGTTTGTCTAGCGCTAAATCTTGGCCCACTGGACTGATGGCATCTTCATCAACACCAAGGTCTTCAATACCGAGTACTTTACTTGCATTTACATCGTTTAAGATATGATGGTACTCATTTAACGAAATTTCAAGTTTTTCAGCAACTTCTATATCTGTCGGCTCACGGTTTAAGCTTTTTTCTAAAAAAGCAATTGTTTCGGCCACCAAACGGCTTTTACGATGCACTGAACGGGGTGCCCAATCGCCACGTCGCATCTCGTCAAGCATTGCCCCACGAATACGAATCCCCGCAAAAGTTTCAAAGCTAGCCCCTTTGGTTGCATCAAAACTTTTAGATGCTTCAATCAGGCCTATCATTCCTGATTGGATTAAATCGTCCAGCTGCACGCTGGCTGGTAAACGCGCTATAAGATGACATGCCACTTTTTTGACAAGTGATGCATGTTTTTCAACAATCACATTTAAATTTTGTGCTGATTGATATCCCATAACTTTATTCACCAATGTTGTCATAATTAGCCGTTTACTAGTTTCTCTATGAAAAACTCCAGATGACCTGATGGTTGATTAGGTATTGGCCATTTAACTGCTTTTGTTGCTAATGCTTGAAACGCAAGTGCCGCCGGCGAATTAGGAAAAAGCTCTACAATAACTTTTTGGCGACGCGTTGCTTTGCGCATATTTTCGTCGTAGGGAACCGTTGCGACCAGGTCCATTGATACATCTAAAAAACGATCGGTCACTTTGGAAAGTTTAGCAAATAACTCTTGCCCTTCACGCATACTACGGACCATATTTGCAACAATTTTAAATTTGTATACACCATGCTCGCGACTCAACACTTTAATGAGCGCGTAAGCATCTGTAATCGATGTGGGCTCGTCGCATACAACAACCATGACGTCTTGTGCCGCGCGAGAAAAACTCAGCACCATGTCTGAAATACCTGCGGCTGTGTCGACAATTAAAATATCAAATTCTGTATTTAATTCACTAAAAGCCCGTATAAGTCCCGCGTGCTCTGAAGGCGACAATTCAACCATACTCTGAGAGCCTGACGTTGCGGGTACAATCTTTATACCTGCGGGGCCTTCAACTAAAATTTCATCAAGTTCACATTCACCAGATAAAACATGTGATAAGTTACGTTCAACACGTAGTCCTAGCATAACGTCACAGTTTGCTAAGCCTAAATCGGCATCAAGAACCAACACTCTGTTACCTTGCTGGCCTAATGCAATTGCAGTATTCAGAGAAACATTTGTTTTTCCTACTCCACCTTTACCGCCAGTGACAGCGATAACTTTTACGCCGTTGTTATTGTTTTGACTCATTTTGCGCAGGCCACTTGCTTGATCTAATACTGTGTTAATCATACATCCCTACTGTGCTTGGCGCCACTGCTTGGTGCCTTGAATGTTGTGCTTTTGCTCTTTTTAAATAGAGTTGCTCAGCCTTTTTAACTAGTTTTTCAGCATTTGCAACTCGAATATCTTCTGGTACTCGTTGACCGTTAGTAAGATACCCTATTGGAAGGCGATTTTGAATCGCTATACTAATAATCTCACCTAAACTTAAAGATTCGTCTAATTTGGTGAATATACAACCACTTAACTGCACTTTTTTAAAGTGCCTAACGGTTTCTTGCAACACATGTATTTGCGATGTTGCGCTGAGCACTAAATAACTGCGAATATCAACACGCTGATTACGCATTAGCGTATTAAGTTGCTCAGTTAAGCGCAAGTCGCGCTGGCTCATACCCGCAGTATCAATTAATACTAGTCGTTTATTTCGTAAATGATATAAAACTTCAGCTAATTCATTAGCATCTTTAACTTGCTTAACACCACAACCTATAATTCGGCCATAAGTGGCGAGTTGCTCATAAGCACCAATTCTGTATGTGTCTGTTGTGATTAAAGCGACTTTGTCTGCACCGTATTTTTGTGCGCCAAGTGCAGCTAATTTAGCAACGGTTGTTGTTTTGCCAACACCCGTTGGGCCGACTAAGGCGTATACACCGCCTTGACGTAAAATCTCGTTGTTGGTTGTCTGCATTTGATCTTCAACCATTGTTAGAAGAGCTTTCCAACCTTGCTGGCGAGATACATCGTCTGGTACGAAGCACGCCATTTGCTCAGCAACATCTTTATCTATTCCCATACCGACTAAACGATCAATCATGCATGCACGAGTAGGATCGCGTCTTGCCATGTCTTGTTGCATAAGCCCTGACACTTGATGTTCTAACAATTGACGAATGGCATTCATTTCGTCACGCATTGACGAAATTTGCTCACTTTCAGTATGCTTAGTTTCTTGGCGAGGTGTCACTGGACTGTCAAGATCATCAAAACCACTTTCTAAATCATCAAATCCAAGGCTGTCTGCTTGTGTTTGCGGACGCGCTGAAGCTTGACGTTCATTAGTGAACATAGGACGAGGACGCTGCTCTTGAACTGGCTCTTGGTAGTTGTCTGTAGTATCAATACCTGATTGAGAAAACATAGAAGCCAATTCTGCAGAACGAGGGCGTGGGGCTTGACGCTCTAATAATGCCTGAAGACTATCGGCTACTTTCGCTTGTGGCTCTGGTTTAGCGCGAAGAGGCTCTGGTTTTACAAAATTATGCACTGGCTGTGTTTTTGTTGAGCTTTGTGCTGGAGCGCTAAGTGCTTGCTCTTTTTTAGGGGCTGCTTTGTCATAATCTACTGCTGCTACAATTTCTACACCGTTAGCTAGTTTTTTATTTGACATAATAACCGCATCGACACCTAATTCGTCTTTAACTTCTTTAAGTACTGTGCGCATATCTTTAGCAAAAAAACGTTTTATTTTCATGATTCAACCCCTTTAAAATCTTATTGTTGGCCAACAGAGCTGACTATCTTGATCTGTCTTTCATCTGGTACCTCTTGATAAGACATCACCCTTAAACCTGGGATGGTGTACTTAACAAAACGAGATAACACAGTGCGTAACATTCCCGACGTTAGCAATATTGAAGGTTCACCGGACATTTCTTGATTTTGATGCGCTTCATTTAGTGACACTTGAAGTCGCTCTGCAAGTCCTGGTTCTATACCGGCACCTTCGTCGCCTGCATTTTGTAGTGACTGATGCAACATCTGTTCCAACTCAGGCGCCAAGGTTATGACAGGGATTTCTGAAGACATGCCTACAGCGTCTTGAACGATTAATCGACGTAATGAAATACGTACTGCAGCCGTTAGCACATCAGGGTCTTGACTACGTGGCCCATACTCAACAAGGGTTTGTACAATTGAGCGCATATCACGAATTGCAACGCCTTCATTAAGTAGGTTTTGTAGTACTTTTACAATCACAGTTAACGGTAATACGTCAGGGACTAGACCTTCAACTAAGCGAGGGTGGCTTTTACCTAACATATCTAATAAGTTCTGTACTTCCTCGTGACCTAACAACAGTGCTGCGCTGTTAGTGAGTAACTGGCTAATATGCGTAGCCACAACTGTCGCTGAATCCACCACGGTATAGCCAAGCGATTGTGCTTCGTCTTTTTGATCTGGTTTTATCCATACCGCATCAAGCCCAAAAGCAGGGTCTTTAGTTTCAACCCCTTTAATTGGCCCAAATACTTGACCAGGGTTTATTGCTAACTCATCACCATGCTTGAGTTCACCTTCACCGGTAGATACCCCCATAAGCGTAATTCTGTATGCATTAGGGTCAAGCTCTAAGTTATCGCGAATATGTACGGGTGGAACTAAAAAACCCAGCTCTTGAGAGAGCTTTTTACGAACACCCTTAATACGATTTAGCAGCTCTCCGCCTTGAGACTGGTCAACCAAAGGAATTAATCTGTAGCCCACTTCTAAGCCAATTACATCTACTTGCTGAACGTCATCCCAGCCAAGTTCTTTTTGCTCTTGCTTGTTGGCAACGCCCGTACCAGCAGTTCCATTTGCAGCAGCCTCGGCTTCTGCTGCAGCCACTTTTAATTTACTTTGTTGAGTGTAGTAAGCTAAATAACCTAATAATGCACCTAGGCTTAAAAATGCTAAATGAGGCATGCCAGGCACTAAGCCCATGGTAATTAAGATGCCAGAGGCTATAAATAAAGATTTTTCGTTGCCAAGTTGTTTCTTAAACTGGTCGCCCATATTGAGAGACTCGTTTTGGCGTGTTACTACAATTGCGGTACCAATTGATAGCAGTAATGAGGGGAGCTGAGCCACCAAGCCATCACCAATCGTAAGGAGTGTGTAAACTTCCATAGCTTGGCCAAAACTTAAATCGTGCTGGATCATGCCAACAAATAAACCACCAACAATGTTGATAATTAAAATGACGATACCAGCAATAGCATCACCTTTTACAAACTTACTTGCACCATCCATTGAACCATAAAAATCGGCCTCGCGGGTTACTTCTTCTCGGCGATCCCGCGCTTGCTCGGCACTAATAAACCCAGCGTTTAAATCAGCATCAATTGCCATTTGTTTACCAGGCATTGCATCAAGTGTAAAACGTGCAGATACCTCAGAAATACGCCCTGCACCTTTTGTGATTACTACAAAGTTAATAATAATCAGAATTAAAAACACCACTAAACCAACAGCATAATTACCGCCAATAACAACAGAGCCAAAGGCTTCTATTACCTTCCCCGCAGCATCTCCACCATTATGTCCCTCTAACAATACAACACGTGTACTGGCTACGTTAAGTGCTAAACGCATAATTGTGGCGATAAGCAACACGGCCGGAAACATACCAAACTCAACGGGTTTCATGGTGTAAACGGTGACGAGTAGAACCACCAACGCTAACGCAATATTGAATGAAAAAAGGATATCAAGTAAAAATGGCGGTAACGGTAAAATGACCATTCCCAAAGCTGCAAGCACAAGCAAAGGCGTACCTACGCCCTTTGCATATTCTTTTTTATCTGCATTAAGTTGTTGTAATACCGCTTTAAAACTCATAATTCTACAATTTCAAAAAATTGACACTACGTAGAAGTAGCAATAACTATTCCAAGTTAATAAAGGGGTAATATTAATACCTGTAGGCATCAGGAATGGGGAGCTTTTTATTAAGCTTAGTCGGGCGTTTTCCGCGACCTTTATTGAAGCGTTTTAGCTGAAAAACATAAGCTAGCACCTGTGCAACGGCAGTAAACAGTTGATCAGGAATTTGTTCTCCTACTTCTGCGGTATGATAAAGCGCTCGAGTAAGCATTGGCGACTCAACAATGGGTACATCATTACCGTTTGCCACTTTTCGAATTTGCATAGCCAGTTCATCCACGCCTTTAGCAAGCACTATAGGTGCTCCGGCTCGCTCAGTGTCGTATTTAAGAGCAACAGAATAATGCGTTGGGTTGGTAACAACTACATCGGCATCGGGCACGTCTTGCATCATTCTTTTTTGAGACATTTGTCTCTGAGTTTGCCTAATACGCGCTTTTATTTGAGGGTCACCTTCAGAGTTTTTGTACTCATCTTTTACTTCTTGCAGTGTCATTTTTAACTGCTTATGGTGAGTATGACTTTGATACGGGGCATCGATTGCTGCAATAATTACCAATGTGCACGACAATGCCAAAAACATCCACGAGAGGATTTCGAGCGCATGGATAATATTATTAGGTGCAGACTCAATGCTTAAGTGTAATATTTCGTCAAAAAAGGTATTAATTAAAAAAAAGGCAAAACTTGCGACCACTAAAAACTTTAAAATAGCTTTAGTAAGCTCTACCGCAGCTTGTGGGCCAAACATGCGTTTAAAGCCTTTAAATGGAGACATTTTACTTGCTTTAGGAGCGGCTGCTTGCCAACTAAAATTAAAGCCACCTAGTAAAGTATTACCTATAATGCCCGCAAATAAAATAATGAATACAAACATAGCCATAGGAAAAATAAGCGCGTCGGCAACACTGGACCAAACCGCAAACATTTTAGTGGTATCGTAGGTTTCATTTCGATTAAGGCTGAGCATTCTGCCCATAATATTGTATAACCCCTTACCAATTTCAGGGCCGTACATTAACAATGAAATAGCTGAAAATATAAGAACAAACATAGTGCCTAATTCTTTTGAACGAGCAACCTGCCCTTTCTTTTTAGACTCTTCTATTTTTTTCCCTGTGGGTTCTTCTGTTTTTTCTTGACCTGAATCTTCAGCCATAACACACTCCTAAGGTGAACAACCAACTAAGGTACACATTAGTTCGATCATTTTAAGCCACTGAAATTCAAATTGCAGGATGAAGTTGCCTAGTGTTGCCCAAATAATGACAAGCCCTGCAACAAGGGTGAATGGAAAACCAATAGCAAAAATATTTAGCTGAGGCGCCGCACGGGTCATAATACCAAATGAAATATTAATAACTAGCATTGCCGTCAATGGTGCAAGTGAGAGCACTAAAGCCGTTGTAAACATCCAACCGCCCCACGTTACAATATCCCAGTAATGATCTACTGACCACCAATTACCATCAATTGGCAGTACTTCAAAACTATGTACAACCATCTGTATCATCATTAAATGGCCATTGAATACAAAAAATAATAGTGTTGCTAAAATAAGAAAAAACTGACCAACAGCCGGAACGCTGGCCCCATTTGAGGGGTCAATGACAGAGGCAAAACCTAAACCGGTTTGCATAGCAAGTATCTGACCTGCCAAAACGAAGGTATTGAGTAACAAGGTAGAAGCAAAGCCAATCGCTATTCCAATAAGCATTTGCTGTATGACCACTAAAATCATTTCAAACGAAAACAAGTTAGTAAATGTAGCTGGAGGAAGAACAGGCACAACCAAAAGAGTCACGACCACTGATAAACCCAGCTTTATACGTGTTGGCACATTTTTAGCGCCTAATCCCGCCATTATCATAATCATAGAACTAATACGTACCAAAGGTAGTAAAAAGTCGCTCAACCATTGAATGACAACTGAAAACGGGTACTCCACTTGCTAACCTGCAATTTCGGGAATGAGCAACACCAACCGGGTAAAAAAGTCCATAAGTTCTTGTGTAAACCAGTGACCACCAACAATTAATGCACTTATAGTAATTAGCAAACGCGGTAAAAAACTCAACGTTTGTTCATTGATAGACGTAGCCGCTTGAAACACCGCCACCACTAGGCCAATAATTAAACCTGGAACAACAATAGCCGATACTAATTTAATAACTAAAAACAGTGCATCGCTAAGAATATCAACAAAAATTTCTGGTTCCATGCTGTAATCCTATCTTTCAGTTACATTCAAAAAATACATACTATGTTCCTAAACCAAAGCTTTTGGCGAGGGTTCCCATCACTAAGCTCCAGCCATCAACAAGTACAAACAGCATTATTTTAAAGGGTAAGGAGACAATCATGGGGGAGAGCATCATCATACCCATAGCCATGAGTACAGACGCAACAACTAAGTCGACGATTAAAAAAGGTATAAAAAACATGAATCCTATGATGAACGCAGTTTGCAGTTCGCTTGTTACAAATGCGGGTATAAGAACTATAAGCGGAGTTTCTTCAGGTGACTCTAGCTTGTCGTAGCCTGCTATTTTGGCAAATGTTTCTAAGTCTTTTAAACGAACCTGCGAGAGCATAAATGCTTTCATTGGCTCTTTTGCAAGCTCCAACGCTTGTACAGACGTAACTTGCTCATTTAAATAAGGCTCTATGGCTACGTCATTAACCTTTTGATAAATAGGCGCCATGATAAAAATACTTAAAAATAAAGACATGCCCAACAGTACTTGATTAGAGGGTGTTTGCTGCAAACCAATTGCTTGGCGTAAAATTGCGAGTACAACAATGATACGTGTAAAAGACGTCATCATGATTATGGCTGCCGGAATAAAACTCAGCGCCGTCATAATGGCTAAAACTTGCAATGTCACCGAGTAATCTTGTGTGCCATCTGCGTTTGTTGTGATAGTAAGCGCATCAATACCTTCAGCGCTTACGCTTGGAACAAACACAATGGCAAAAATAATTAGCAGCCACTTAGTCATAGGTTTAGTTCTTTTTATTTTGTTTCGATTTGGGGTTTAACAGTTTACTAAATTGCTTAGCAAGTTCTGGGATTTCTTTTTCACTCAGTGGTGATTCTAATTTATGAAGGTAATTAATACTGTGCGGCGTGACGCCTAATAAATGCTGCGCATTATCAATTTCTACCACCATTAAGCGTTCGCGTGAGCCTAAGGGAAGACTTCGAACCACTTTAAATTCATCACTGTTTGCCAAATTAGGATTAAGTTTTTTTACAAAAATAGCCAGAACAACAATGAGCACTAGCACCACAATAAGCGAAAGCACCATAGAAATTAAATCGCCCGTAGGCGTAACTGACTCTGTTTTTGTAAATACAGACGCTGTTAGCGCAAAAAAGGCACTCATCGTAACTTTTTGATCCGCTCTACTTGGCTGATAACATCCGTTAGACGAATACCAAACTTGTCATTTACCACGACCACTTCACCGTGAGCAATTAAGGTACCATTAACCAATACATCTAATGGCTCACCAGCAACACGATCAAGCTCAACTACAGAGCCTTGGTTAAGTTGTAGCAAATTACGAATATTAATTTTTGAGCGTCCAACTTCCATCGATATAGTCACTGGGATGTCTAAAATTGTATCGAGCTTGCGCTTTTCTTCGCCTGTTATTTCGCTTTTTTCATCACTTAATTCATCAAGTTCGGCAACTTGCGCTTCGCCAGCATCATCGCCGCCTTCAGCCTCAGCAAGTGCGGCTGCCCATTCGTCCATTGTGTCTTGATCATCGCTCATACGTTTAACCTTTTAATCAATTACCAGTCTAAGTCTACACCGTCTGAAAGGTGTAAATCTTCTTCTAATTCTGCTAACTCTGCATCTGAGTCAATTTTCTTGCCGCCTTTGGTAAATACATGCAGCTCAGATTTAACTGAATCAGGACGTTTAATTTTTTCGCTAATTTGCAACGCAACATTATCACGAGAGCGGCCCATTTTAGCTCTAAACGTGGGTAGCTCTTCTACAAATACAGTTATATGCTCTGGCATTTCAACAGGAATAATATCACCTGCTTTAAGCTCCATTATTTGTTGAAGTGTTAAGTCAACTTCTAAAAGCTGAGTTGACATGTCAACCTCAACATCCATTATTTCATCTCGTAATGCCTTACTCCAACGCAAGTCGGTATCTTCAGTATCTGACTGAACACCCGCATCCAAAAGTTCCCTTATTGGTTCGAGCATTGAATATGGCAAGGCAATATGAAAATCACCGCCGCCACCATCGAGTTCAATATGAAAAGAGCTAATAACCACAACTTCAGTCGGGCTTACAATATTAGCCATTGCGGGGTTTACCTCTGAATCGAGGTACTCAAACGACACGTCCATTACCGGTGCCCATGCCTCTTTATAATCTTCAAAGATTATTTTTAGCAACATTTGCACAATTCGGCGCTCTGTTGGGGTAAATTCACGGCCTTCAATTTTTGCATGGTAACGGCCATCACCGCCAAAAAAGTTATCCACCAAAATGAATACTAACCGTGCTTCCATGGTGATCAGGCCGGTACCCTTTAAAGGTCTGAAACGCACCATATTTAAGCTTGTTGGTACAAATAAAGTGTGAACATACTCACCAAACTTTATCATTTGAACGCCATTAATAGACACTTCCGCTGTGCGGCGCATCATATTAAATAGGCTAATTCGCATATGGCGAGCAAAACGCTCATTAACAATTTCCAGCGTCGGCATGCGACCACGTACGATTCGATCTTGCGAAGAAAAATCGTACTGAAGCGTACTTCCCCCGCCATCTTCACCATCGTTTATATCTTCCTCTTCAACGTCATCAACACCATGTAATAGCGCATCAATTTCGTCTTGGGATAATAAGTCGCTCACGCTAACCCCTTATTGCATTACAAAGCCGGTAAATAATACCCGCTCAATTACTTTGCTGCCTTCAACGTCATTTAAGGCAGTTTGCACTGTCTCTAGCGCAGTAAAACGCAGTGTTTCTTTACCTGCACTGGTACTAAGCTCGTCAGCAGTAGTGGTCGAAAATACACTGAGTAACTTACCTTCAATCAGCGGAATATGCTTTTTAGCTGTTTCTTCATTTACCTCACCACGTACCAAAAGTTGTACTTTAATTTGTACAATTCTATCTCGGCTCGAGCCCGGAACGTTAAAAACAAAAGGTCTTGGCATCGCAACATAAAGTGCACTGCCTATTTCTGCAGATGACCCAGAAGCTTCTGACGCTTCTTCTGAAAGGGTCGTTTCTTCATCTAATGTTTCAACAGGCTCATCCGAGCCCGACATTAAAAAGAACCCCGCAGCACCACCTACAACGAGCAGTACTGCTGCAATAATAATTATCAGCTTTTTTTTACTTTTTGGCGCTTCTTCTATTTCTAAACTTGTTTCTTCAGCCATCATGATTCCTTATATCGCAAAGGTATTTGCTTGTTTTAGTTATTATAATAGCAGTAGTTAGGCATAGTAATCTATTGATGATGATGTTTGTTGCTCAGAAGTTTGTTCTGGGCTATTTGATGGCTCATCACTTTCACTATTTGCTGCTCCATTTTTGGCTAATTGCTCACCCGCCCCCGATTCATTTTGCTCAGCATTTTCACCACCTGATTGGCCATATGAAATAGTGCTTTCACCAAGTTCCAAACCCTGTTGTGCTAACATTTCGCGTAAGCGAGGCATAGATTGTTCGAGTGCTTCTTTGGCCTGTTGGTTTTGTACCACAAAGTTAATTTGTGCTTGTTCTGCATCGCTACGAACTCGTATTTGCATGCTGCCCATCTCAGGTGGATCAAGACGAATTTCAGCCTCTTTGTTATTAATGCTTAGCATTGAACTAACGCGCTCTTGTAGTAACTTGGCCGCGTCACTTTTAACTATATTAATCGCCTGCATCATACCAGGATCAATACTTACCTGCTTTGTCTGTGCTGTACTTTGTAACTGCTGATTTTGAATAGCTTGTTGATCCAACAAGCCCATTTCATAATCAACCGAATCATAATAGCTTTGGGCACTGGTTTGGGTTGTATTTAAAGCATTAGTTATATGGTTAAACACCTGCATAACTTTAGCGGGGGACTGCTCAGCCGTGGTATTTTTTAGCCCCTCTTTTTGCAATTGCTCAAGCGCTTTTGTAAGTTCTTCATCACTAGTAGGCTGTGCTGCTAATTTAGTTGGATCAGCGTTATTTTCAGAGCCTGATTTCACACTCACCTTTTGTGGTCTGTTTACCGTATTTGGTGTTTGCGAGGCTATAAAAGTAGCTGGTTTTGTTATCTCTTCACCTTTTACCGGTAAGGTAACTACTTTGTCTATTTGCGATTCATTTGTTTGCGGCAATTTTTGTGAGTCATTTACAGCTTTTTGCGATATCGTAAATTTAGTGTCTGATGATTGATTCGCATCTTTCGCAACCAACACTTTTAGCTCACCAATCGCTTGCTTAATAGCCGCTAACTGTTCACCTTTTGGCTGCTCGGCTTTAATAAAAGCATTTAATTGAGTCAGTAATGCCTGCTTTTCGGTCCCTGAAAGCGTATTAAACTGCTCATTGGGTGACGACTTAACTTCAGTGCTTTGTGTCTGTTTATTATCCGTTATAAATTGGGTAAGCATTTGCTTTAAAACCGTCAATTTTTCAGCTTTGCTAGGTGCGTCAAGCATCACTGGTTTAATTTCAGTCTGTAATTTTGTTAGCTGTTCAGGCGTTAGGCTTGCTAATACTTTATCTGTTTTAAATGCATTTACATCTTTAGCAATGAGTGCATTTATCGCGTCTGCTTTTTCAGTTTCAGTTATGTTTGAGTTGGGTGAAGTTGCTGTAAGGGTATTTTCTGTTAGTTCCGCAACTGTATTTTTAGCTATGGTATTTTGAGCTAAAGTATTGGCGTTAACTTTACCGCTATTCTCTACTGTGCTTTGAGTAGTAACTATTTTATCAACATCCGTTTTTAAAATAGTCTGATCAGAATTGACACTCACGTCAGAGAGTACTGAACTTTGTGAAGCTGTTATTTTATCCGTAAAAATGCCTTTGTTAGTATCTGCTCCATTATCTTTTGTATCAAAGCCCTGAGTTATACTTTGCGCTTGTGCAGGGTGTTTAACTTTATCCGATTTTATATTTAGTTCTGCTTCAACAGCCTGAGCAAGGGACGTTTTATTTTGTCTTTGTGAATTTGACGAGTCATTAATATCTACATCATCGACTAAACTTGTCACACCGCTTGTGTTGTTATCAGTAAGTGGGGCATGTGGTCTTATTATTTTACCTACTTCATCTTTAACAGGTAAATCTTTTGCTGGCACAGCAACATAGCCTTTAACCGGCAGTTTCTCTTTTAAATCAGCAATATCAAGCGGTGTTTTATTTTTTGATGTATCTGCAAGGTTTATATCTTTCGCTTTTTCACTCGGCTTTGTAACCTCAGTGTTCATTAGTTGAGATGAATTGATCTGCTCAAGAATATCGCTTCCAGACAAATTTATTTGGGCAATGTCTTCATCATCTGAATCACTGTTTAATTTTTCATTAGTAACTGATGAGGAATCTGCTGAGGCGGCAGATAAAGTATCTGTTTCAGGCTTATTAATCTCTTTTTTTGTTGGCTCAAATGTAGTGTGGGCGTCTTGCAACTGAGTAAAAAACTCAGTACCTGATTCATCAGCAGAATCGGCTAAGCTACTGTCTTTAAATGCTAAAAAAGACTCTTTATCAGCCGAAATTGAAACAGAAATATCATTCATCGCCATAAGTCACCTAATACGGTTACGGCAACATGTCACCGCACATTGCCCAAAATTAAATACCACCCATTAACAAAGCAATAAACGTGCCTAACTTAAGAAAGTTTGCGACGCTGAAAAAATTGATTGGATGTGAACTCATCCAGCATTTTTTGCTCGTTTTTAGCAACCACAGCTGCTGCTTTTATTTTTTGATTTTCAATCAATTTAGCCACCGCTTTAGCCTTTATTTGCTGTTTTAACCACAACGTTTTTCGCTGTGAAACAACTTGCTTTGCCGTATTTACAGTACTTGCTTGTTGCCGAATGGCCTCTTCAATTTTTGCTATAAACGCATGATACTGCCCAAAACCAGCGCTTGATAAACCTGATTGACCTTTTAAATGTAACTGTTGAGAGTATTCAAGCCTAAAGTCATTTAAGCCTTGAAGTTTTTGCTGGTTTGCTTGCAGGTTTTGATTAGCTTGCAAATAACTCATACGTAAACTTTCTTCTTTGTCGCTTTCAAGTTTTAGCAGCAAGTCAAATTTGTTTTTAGCCATTACCCTTGACCTAATAATTGGGCTAGCCCTTGCAGCCCATCGTCATAACTTATCACATCACGCATACCTTGCTGTAAAAACCCGTTTACTCTTGGCATCATATTTATTGCTTGGTCGAGCATGGGATCAGTGCCCTTTTGGTAGGCGCCTAATGTGATCATGTCTTTATTTTGTTGGTACATTGAATACACTTGTTTAAGTACTCGCGCTTGTTGCATATGAGGCTCTGAAACCACTTGGGGCATAACACGTGATATAGATTTTTCGATATCTATTGCTGGATAATGGCCGCTGTCGGCTAACTCACGAGAAAGTACAATATGGCCGTCTAGTATGGCGCGTGCAGCGTCTGCAATTGGGTCTTGCATATCATCGCCTTCACTTAAGACGGTGAAAAAGGCTGTTATAGCACCTTGCCCTTCCCCCCCATTACCAGCTCGTTCAACTAAGGCTGGTAGTTTTGCAAAAACCGATGGTGGGTATCCTTTTGTTGCCGGTGGTTCTCCAACTGCTAAAGCAATTTCACGCTGAGCCATTGCGTAGCGAGTTACTGAATCGAGTAGCAGTAACACATTTAAACCTTGGTCTCTAAAATATTCGGCAATGGTCACTGCACTTTCACAACCTTTTAAACGCATTAATGGCGATGAATCGGCGGGTGCTGCAACAACAACAGAACGTTTACGCCCTTCTTCTCCAAGAATTTCTTCAATAAACTCTTTGACCTCACGACCACGTTCACCAACCAAACCAACTACAATGACATCTGCTTCGCTGCCCCTAGTCATCATTCCTAGCAGTACAGACTTACCTACACCAGAGCCTGCAAATAAGCCCATACGCTGACCTTGCCCTACGGTGATCACTGAATTAATAGCCCGCACCCCAACGTCCATTGGCTGGCTGATCGGACGTCTGGCTAAAGGGTTAATCGTATTTTGAGCAAACTTTAAATAATGTTCAGCGTTTATTTTACCAAGTCCGTCGAGTGGACGGCCTAAGCCATCAACCACACGCCCTAGTAGGCTCATCCCTACAGGTAATCCCAAATTATTTACTTGGGGTATTACTCGAGCACCTGGCAGTACGCCGGAAATATGATCATTAGGCATTAAGTATAAGGTTTGGTCGTTAAAACCAACAATTTCTGCGTCAACAAAACCATTCATGGTTTCAATTTTACATTGACTACCAACAGGCGCCCGCAGACCTTTTGCCTCTAAGGTAAGGCCAACAACACGCGTTAAAATACCCGCCACTGCAGGTGTGTAGGGCTTAATGTTTTGTTGATATTGCGACAAGCGTTCGCTCAAAGAAGCAATTTGCACAGACATAGTACGCCTAAAAAATATTTAGATATTACTATTATGCAAAAAGCTATCCAACGTTTCTTTGACGCGTGTTTTTAAAGTCATATCGAGCGAGGATTGCGCGGTTTTTACCTCACATCCACCTCTTTCAAGCGTAGGTTCGGGAACTAATTGCCAGTTATTGTCTGCTATAGTTTGCTCGCCATAACTATCTTTTATAATGTCTAGATCGGTTGGGTTTAGATGCACTTTTACTTTTTCTTGTTGCGCATTTAACGAATCAATACTGTGTTTTAATGTATGTAAAATAACATCTGGCGATGTTTGTACTTCTTGGTATATAACTGCTTCAGCCAACATGCTAGCTAATTGTATTAGTTGCAACTCGGCTTGTTCATCCACTTTTTTTAGCGGTGAATTAAGTGCTTCTAAAATACCTTTAAGACTAATTAGTTGCTCTTCAATAATCGGTTTTATATCTTCTTGGCCTTGAGTTTTACCGAGCTCTAGCCCCTCTTTATAACCAGCTTCTTTTCCCTCACTAACGCCTTTTTCAAAGCCGTCAATGTAGCCTTGTTCATGACCTTGTTTAAGGCCTTCTTCATAAGCATCTTGTCTAATGCGTTCAAGCTCAACCATAGTAAGCTTTGGCAGCTCGGGCTCTTCGGGCTCATCGGTCGGCATCTCTTCGGCCAATTCTTTTTTATAAAGCTCGCCCAATGGGGTGCCATACGCTGTAGAACGATTACCAAAGCTTTTTTCATTCGGTGCTACATCGGGAATAGCCCAATGTTTTAATAATTCATCTGCTTCTTCAGCTCGAAGTGGACGCCCTTTGAGTTTACTCATGGTTTACAAGAACTCCTCACCACCACCACCGCCTAACTGAATTTCACCCGAATCAGATAAACGACGTGCCGTTGATAGAATTTCTTTTTGGGCAGCTTCAACTTCACTAATACGTACAGGCGCCATTGCTTCTAAATCATCAGCCAGCATATCGGCAGCACGCTTAGACATATTGCCCAGTATTTTGTCTTTCAGACCGTCGTCTGCACCTTTGATTGCTTTCATTAATACATCTTGTTGTACTTCTCGTAGAATGGCTTGAATACCACGGTCATCCACATCCATTAAGTTTTCAAATACAAACATAAGATCCTGAATTTGCTGAGACATCTCTTCGTCATGTTCACGAATAGAATCCATTAGCTGCCCTTCTACGTTTGTATCTAGGTAGTTCATGATGTCTGCCGCGGCTTTTAAGCCACCCATTTTCGCAGCTTGTGCCCCTGCTTGTCCGGCAAATTGTTTTTCCATAATTTCGTTAAGTTCTTGTAGTGCGGCTGGTTGCACTTCTTCAAGGTTGGCAATTCGCATGGTTAAGTCAAGACGTACTTTCTCTGGGAACTGCGCAATAATTTCTGCGGACTGCTCAGGCTCTAAGTAAGACAATACAATCGTTTGTATTTGGGGGTGTTCATTACGAATAATATTCGCCACCTGCTTAGAATCCATCCATTTGAGAGAATCAAGGCCTTTAGCCCCAGACCCCATAACAATTTGGTCAATAAGGCTGGCCGCTTTATCTTCACCCAATGCAGCAGTAAGCGCCTTTTTAATAAAGTCTTCCGACTGAAACCCTATAGTACTGAAGCTTTGAATTTGCTCAATAAATAAGTTGTGAACCGCACTTATTTTAGCCTGTGACAGGTCGTCTAACGCAGCCATTGCCATCCCGACTTTTTGCACTTGTTTAGGCTCCAAGTGCTTAAGTATTTGCGCTGCATCTTCCTCTGATAAGCTAAGTAATAAAATAGCGGCTTTATCTACACCGTCTAGCTTATCAACATCAAACGCTGCTGGAAGTTGTTTTTGTTCTTGATCTTGATCAGTCATCTTCTGTTAACCACGCTTTCACTACTTGTGATGATAGTTCTGGTTCATTGGCTACAAGGGCACGAATTGCTTTAAGTAAGTCTTCGTCGCCATGTAAATCTGGTAATTGCAGTGTACCATCGCTTGAGAAACCAATTGAAGCAGAATCAAAGTCTTTGTTTAGCATATCCAACGTGCTATCGCCAATGTCTACGCCTGCACTTAACGCATCTTCGTCATACTCTTCAAGTGTATCGTCTGGGTAAATTAAGCGTTTAAGCATCGGTTTAACTACCGCCATTATGAGTACAATAATAACTAATGCACCCAGTACCAAGCGGATTATTTTCATAAACCAATCCTGCTCCCAAAGCGGCACGCTAATATCAAAATCAGTTGCTTCGCGAACAAACGGAACCGTTACCACTTCAAGTGCATCACCACGCTGCATGTCAAAACCAACGCCACCTTGTAATAAACGACGAATATTTGACAGTTCTTCCACTGAGCGCGGTGTCATTGTGGTTTCACCGTTTTCACCTACTTTCGGAATGTAGTCAACGGCCACCGACACACTTATTCTACGTATCACACCTGTTTGCTGACGCTTATGTGAGATAGTTGTATCTAACTCATAGTTACGCGTCGCTTCTTTATGCGTTCTTGATGGTGAAGTTGCACTACCTGCTCCACCTTGTCCTGCTACTTCAGGAATATTAGAGTTTACTGGAGGCTGATTCGTCAGTGCACCAGGTATACCTACCGCTAAACCACCTATATTATTTTCTTCGAATGTTGTTTCGCTTCTTACTGCTGGTAAATCTGGGTTGTAGCGTTTTTGCGTCTCCTCAACAGCACTAAAGTCCATACTTAAATCAACTTGTGCAGTGTAGTTTGCAAGCCCTACAACAGGTATTAAAATACTGTCTATTTTTTCAAGATATTCTTGTTCACGCTTACGCTCTATGTCGTACTCTTTACGTGAACGTGCAGCAAGCGATGTTTGCGAGCCTGAATTTAGTAAGCGACCATTTTGATCCGTTACTGTTACACGAGCCGGCTCTAAACCTTGTACAGCCGATGCAACCATATCAACCACTGAGTCGACCTCTTCGCTATCTAGCGAACGCCCACGCTTTAGCGTAAGCACAACAGTTGCTGAAGGCTTTTTCTCTCTGCGCGCAAATACATTTTCTTTTGGAATGGCAAGCAATACACGTGCACGCGTAATATTATTGAGCTCTTCAATTGTGCGCGCTAACTGTTGTTCTCGGCCATGCTTTAAGCGTTCACGCTCTAAACGCTGACTTACACCAAACCCCATGTCTTGCATAATAATATCTGAACCCGATGTAGGGCCTTGCTCTAGCCCTTCACGAGTCATTAAAAGTTTAATATTTTGATACTCAGTTTCAGGGACGAGCACTACATTTCCATCTACTTGGTATTCAATTTTTTGTGCGTCTAAAAAGTCGAGTGTTTCAATAAGCTCTTCTGTCTGCATTTTACCAAGTGGGCGCATATCTGGCTGACGTGCCCAAATAATAATAAATATAGCAATCGCTAAACAAATGCCTAAAGCAATAACTAAAGTTACTTGGCGCAATAAATCAACGCCATTTAGCGAACTTAAGTAGCCTGATTTCTGTTCTTGTTGATCGTCGCTATCGCTTTGGTCCATTTCACCAGTAGCAAGAGCCAGATCGGTTGATTGATTAGATTGCGCCACAATAATTCTCCACTACCTAGTTAAACAGGCATGTTCATGATTTCTTTGTAAGCTTCGACAAGTTTATTACGAACCTGCACTGTCGCTTCAAATGCAACTGACGACTTTTGAGAAGCAATCATTGCTTCAGCCAAAGACACGCTTCTGTCGCCTGTTTCTACCGCCACTACTTTTTGTTTAGCGTCTTGCTGCAAACCGTGCACAGTATTAATTGCATCCGATAGCATATCGCCAAATTGAGCGGTTGATGAGGCTTGTGTTTTTACTGGCAGTCTTTCGATTTGATTATTACGGCCAGCCTCTAAAGCCATTGATTGCATTTCTTGAAATACAGCGCTGTTTTGAATTTTCATAATTTGTCTCTGACAATGCAGTTAACTCTTAACATGAATAAAGCACAAAGCATGCCAAAAAATTAAATTAACCATTTCAATAGCTTAGGGTAAATTTGGCAAGTCAGAGTTTTGACAGCCCTAAATTCAAAGGGTAAATTTAGGGCTAAAAATGATGTTATGCGGGGAGTGAAATACCTAAATCGCGCATCTGCGCTAGTTTGTAACGTAAAGTCCGAGGGCTTATACCTAACGTTTCAGCGACATCTTTTCGCTTACCTTGGCATCTTGCTAACGTTTCTAAAATAATACGATGCTCTTTATCTTTTAGCTCATCCTTATAGCTTCCCGTATCAACAGCCAATAAGTCTTGTTTTGTTGGCTCGGCTGGAGATGACTGTTCGTCATAATACGCTGAACTCATAGCGCCTTGGTCAATATCTCTATTAGTAGCACTTACTTGCTGCTGACTAGTATTTTGCGCGCTGACAGATGCAGGCTCCATTACAAAATCTGTCGCCGCTATGTTTTCAATGAAAATAGCATGCTCGTTTAGAGTATCCCCAGTCCTAAGTATTAACGCACGTTGTATTACGTTATCAAGCTCACGCACATTACCAGGCCATGAATGAGCAAGTAATTTTTTCTCTGCGGCACTATCAAGATAAGCCATAGGCTCTTTACTTTTGTTTAAGTGGCGCTCAATTAAATGCTTAGCCAATACAAGGATATCTCCAGGTCGCTGACAAAGTGGTCGCCACATCAAAGGAAACACATTAAGCCTGTAATATAAATCTTCTCTAAATTGGTTTTCGGTAACCGCTTCTTTCAAATCGCGGTTACTTGTTGCAAGTATACGTACATCTAACTGGATTGTTTTTCTTCCACCTAAGCGCTCTACTTCGCGCTCTTGCAACACACGAAGTAGTTTAGCTTGCAGCCCTAAATCCATTTCTGTTATTTCGTCGAGCAATATAGTACCGCCTTGCGCTTGCTCAAACTTACCAGGACACGCTTGAATTGCGCCTGTAAACGCGCCTTTTTCATACCCAAATAAGGTTGCTTCAAGCATATTTTCAGGAATTGCTGCACAGTTAATCGCAACAAACGGCGCATCGCATCGGTTCGATTTATCATGAATATACCGTGCAAGCACTTCCTTACCTGAACCACTTGGGCCTAGCACCATAACGCTCGCATCAGAGCGTGCAACTTTACTTGCTAACTCTAAAAGTTGAATACTGCTTGGGTCGGCAACAATGGGGCCGTCGGTCTCTTTTGCTTTTTCAGGTAAGTATCGACTTACCATATTGAGTAAAACTTCAGGTGCAAACGGCTTTGCCATGTAATCAATAGCGCCCAAGCGCATCGCTTCAACAGCATCGTCAATGGTAGCGTACGCCGTCATCATTAAAACAGGCAATTCAGGGTGGTTAAGCTTAATACTGCGTAGTAAATCAAGCCCACTCATAGTGCCCATTTGTACATCACTCACCACCAGCGAAAATTGCTCTTTTTTTAGCAATAACATGGCTTGCTCTGCACAATTAGCCGCAATACATTCAATCCCCGACATTTCGAGTGTGTCAATTAAGGCTTCGCGAAGCCCTGCATCATCTTCGACAACTAAAATAGTGTTACTCATAATGATTCCTCTAATTTAGATGCGGTGCGAATAGGTAAAAGCAAACTAAAGCATGCTCCACCGCCTTTATTATTAGTCACGTCAACACGCCCCTGATGAGCGTTTGCAACCGAACTCACAACAGCAAGCCCTAACCCTGTGCCTTGGCTTTTAGTGGTATAAAAGGGTTCAAATATTTTTTCTGCTTGAGTTAAATCAATACCTGGACCGTTATCGGATACGCTGATACGAACAAAATCTGGATTTTGCTCGTCAGTCGCAGCACTTAATTTTACTTCAGCGCCAGCACCAATGACTTGAATACTGTTATGGATTAAATTTTGAATTGCGCTGGCTATGGCTGATTTATTACCTGTTATTTGAATATCTGGCTCTGGGAGGTTAACAGCTAAATGACTGTCATTTAGTGTCACCATAGCATCAGCACCCGCTTTTACCTCACTGAGTAACTGCTGCATAGACACTTGCTCAACAACTTGTTGGTCGCCACTTTTGGCAAAAAGTAGCATATCGTTTACTTGAGTTTCTAAATCTTTTAAGCGTGACATTAACTTGCTTTGAAAATTATCGCGAGATGCCTCGGGTAAACGCTTAGAGCCCAAATTAGCAGCATAAAGCATGGCCGCTGAAAGTGGGGTTCGAACCTGATGTGCAAGCGACGCCACCATTTTACCCAAAGCACTTAGGCGCTGCATATGAGCAACTCGCTTTTGTAAACGGCGTGTTTCACTCAAATCGGTCATTAAAATTAGCTGGCCCGGCTCGGGCGCTAACGCTGTTATATCAAGCTTAATTAAACGGCCATCTTTAAGCGATACTTCGTGACCATCGTCTTGATGCGGTCTAAAAGAGCGTTGAATAACGCTAAACCACTTTTCACCTTCTAAAGGTTCGCCTAACATATCAATGGCTATTTGGTTGGCCTTTGCAATCATTCCTTTACCATCAAGCACAACCACACCTGCGGGCATGGTATCAACTAAATGTGAAAGCCAACTTGCTTGCTGACGCAGATCGCTTAACTCACCTATGTACTCCTCTTGAAGTAAACATGGGTTATACTGATTTGCAGAAATAAACTGTGGTTTAAGCACGCTCGCAAGGGCCATAATCAAATCTCGAATTTGTATAGATATAGAGCTTAATGCACAATGTGTACCAAAATTTATTTATATTATTTTCATTAACTTACAATAATAATAGCGCGACATAAAAATGACGCGCATAAAAAGGAATATGTATGAGTGAGCAAATAAAATGCCGATGTGCTTGGTTAGACGCCACCAAACCCGATTACGTTTTATATCACGATTTGGAATGGGGCGTCCCTGTTTACGATGACCAAACCCTGTTTGAATTTATAACGCTAGAGTCGGCTCAGGCGGGATTGAGTTGGTATACCATTTTAAAAAAACGACAAGGGTATAAAAATGCATTTGCTAATTTTGATGTAGATAAAGTCGCGCTTTTTACCCAAGACGATGTTGAGCGTTTAATGCTTGATGAAAGTATCGTACGAAACCGTTTAAAAATTAACGCCACAATAAATAATGCCAAGCAATTTATAGACATTCAAAAAGAGTTTGGCAGTTTTAGCGCGTATCAATGGCAGTTTGTTGATAACAAACCGATCGTAAGCAATTTAAATTATACCGAAGAGACGCCTGCAATCACCAAAGAATCAACAGCCTTCGCAAAGGACTTAAAAAAGCGCGGCTTTAAATTTTTAGGACCTACAACAGTATATGCCTACATGCAGGCTTGCGGTATGGTTAACGACCATAGTAATGATTGCTTTAGAAAAAAAGAAATTATTGAGGCTTTTGCTGAATAAGGACTTATAACCATAAAAGTGATCTGTTCACAAAGAGGGTAAGAGACGCTTCGCTTTAAAGAAGTAACGTGTAAGTTAACTATGGTTTCTCATTTTCCTTCGTTTTTAAGATGCGTGTTTAAGTGATTAAAAGCTACGTTTTTCCCGTAAGCAAGCTCAGCGTCTACCGTCAAGGTCAAGTTTGCGTTTATCTTGTAGACGCCAAGCTTGCTTGCGCGACGGGCAAAGCCCGTAAATTAATTGCTCAAAAATGAATAAAAATAACAAAGAGTATTTCACCATTTTCGCACTTCTAATCTCGTGAAAGATTATACTTTTTCATTTTCTCTACGAGCGTTGTTCTTCTTACGCCCAGTATCTCAGCTGCCCGAGCAACAACGTAATCAAAACGCTCTAAAGCTTGGGTAATTAAGCTTATTTCAAGCTCTGCTAAATACTCTTTAAGCTCAATGCCCTCTTCGGGTAATACGCCTGAGCCAGCTTGGTTAAATTCAGGCTCTGGCTCATTGTCATAATCACTAAACCCAGTACTGAATATATCGTTAAAGGCATCTTTTTCCATAAGTTCTTCAGGATACTCAGGCTCATAGGCATCGACTTCAATATAACGGTATTTATTCGGTAGGTCAGGTATGTCTACTACCTTTTCGGGGAACATTATAACCATGCGCTCAACCAAATTCGCAAGCTCACGGATATTACCCGGCCACGCATGCTCTTTTAAGCTTTCAATTGCACGCTCAGTAAATTTAGCTGTAGTGCCCGTTTGCTCGTTTACGCGACGCATTAACTCCTTAAGTAGTAAAGGAATGTCATCAGCACGCTCACTTAACGACGGATTCTCTATAGGGAATACATTTAGCCGATAATACAAGTCTTCACGAAAGCTGCCAGCTTCAATCATGGTTTCGAGGTTGCGGTGTGTTGCAGCAATAACACGTACATCGGCTTGAATCGCCTTAGTTCCACCTACACGCTCATAGCTTCGTTCTTGTAATACGCGTAAAAGTTTAACCTGCATTTGTAACGGCATATCACCAATTTCATCTAAAAACAGCGTACCGCCTTGCGCCAACTCAAAACGGCCTTTACGCGCAGAAATAGCCCCTGTAAACGCCCCTTTTTCGTGGCCAAAAAGTTCACTTTCTAATAGTTCTGCAGGTATAGCTCCACAGTTTACAGGCACAAATGGCCCTGTACTTCGTTTAGATAGCAAGTGAACGTTACGTGCAACCACTTCTTTACCAGTACCTGACTCACCTAAAATTAAAACGTTTGCATCTGTTTTTGCTACTTGTTCAATTAAAAAGCGAACCTCTTTTACAGCTTGTGTTTCACCTACAAGGCCATCAAAAGATTTATGTGGCTGAGTATTTTTGTGCTCCCCCGGCAACATACGATGATACTGCTGGCAATCATGAAGCAACTGTGTGGTCACTTCGTGATTAAATGGCTCACAAATAAGTCCAACTACATTAGCAATGCTAAGTAATGGTCTTAACGTTTCACCTATTAATAAAAATGGAAGTGTTGGGTAGCGCTTAATTAAGTTTTCGTGATCGAGAGACTGTAAAGCCCCTAAAATGACCATGCACTCATGCTGCTGATATTTTGCACACTCTTGTTCAAAGTTGTCTTCATCTACACGGTGAGTAGCCTCACCGATAAAACCAAGTGATGCGTTTAACCCAATAGAGCGATTGTTATTATTATCTAAAATCAGGATCATAGTTAGCGAGCCGTGCTTCACTCTTTAGTATAATTAACTAAATTGTAAGCCAGTTAAGCACGGATGCAAGTGATAGCGGCAGTTTTTTGACATAAACGCCAAAAAACAGACGCACTCGTTAATTCAATCATACTTAAGAATTAACTATTAAGTATTAATATTTAAAGTAAGCCTAAAATAGACTCTGCAGATTGGTTAGCCTGGCCACGAAGAGCAACTGATGATTGCGCTAAAATGTCATTAGACACTTGTTGAGAAATTGCTAGGGCGTAATCGGTATCTTGAATGCGGCTTTGACTGGCTGCAATATTTTCTTGCTGCGTCCCTAACCCTTTAATTGTGCTTGCCAACGTATTTTGAAATGCACCTAACTCAGCTCGTTGTGCATTTATTTCATCATTTGCTTGCTTACTGATGTCAATAGCCGCTTGAGCACCGGCTTGGGTTGAAATATCAATGGTTGATAACGCAGAGGCAAAACTACCATCTGTAGAGTTTACCGTTTGGTTTGTATTCGCATCTGCACCAACTTGAAACGAGACAGCTTGACCATCAAATAAGGGCTTTCCTGCAAAACTCGCATTTTCGAACGTTTCAGATATTTGGCTTTGCAATTGCACGACTTCTTCTTGCAACGCAGCACGATCATTGTCAGTCAATGCACCGTTACCCGCTTGAATTGATAACTCTTGAATACGCGAAACGGCATCATTCACACCACTCAAGTTAGCTTCGCTTACTTGAGTATATGAAATCCCGTCATACGCATTACTTACAGCTTGGCTAAAACCATTTTGCTGTGAAGTAAGCCTATCAATAATTTGCAAAGCCGCTGCATCATCTGCTGCGGTATTTACTTTTTTACCTGTAGCAAGTTGCTCTGCAAGTTTGTTATTTGTTTGCTGAGTTTGGTTTAAAAAGTTAGCTGATGCTGATTGAATTTTCATAACGGCCTCCGTGGTGCTGACTGATTAAATTATAGCTTAATTTGCGAAATTTTGCCCTTTGTACCATTGTTAGATTAAATTAACTTGGCACTTTGCTTGCTTAGTGGTTAAAGTATTGAGATGTGTATTAAAAAATCACGTTTGCGTGTCATACAACGCCAATAATAAATAATTTGGGTAGCACTATGTTCGATAACAAAACAATTTTAATCACCGGTGGTACCGGTTCATTCGGGAAAAAATACGTCAAGACACTACTTGAGCGTTACAATCCAAAAAAAATCATTATTTTTTCACGCGATGAACTTAAGCAATTTGAAATGCAACAAGAGTTTGACCAACCTTGTATGCGTTATTTTATTGGCGATGTAAGAGATAAAGACAGATTAATACGTGCCATGCGCGGTGTAAACTACGTTATTCATGCAGCTGCTTTGAAGCAAGTTCCGGCTGCTGAATACAACCCAATGGAATGTATCAAAACAAATATTAATGGCGCTGAAAACGTAATTGATGCAGCCCTTGATAACGATGTTGAAAAAGTAATCGCTTTGTCTACTGATAAGGCTGCAAACCCAATTAATTTGTATGGCGCCACAAAACTGGCATCAGACAAACTTTTTGTAGCCGCTAACAATATTGCAGGTGGCAACCGCACTACCTTTTCTGTTGTTCGCTACGGCAATGTGGTGTGCTCTCGCGGCTCTGTTGTGCCAGTTTTCCAAAAGTTTATTGATGAAGGGCGCGATCACATCCCAATCACACACGATGAAATGACTCGCTTTTGGATAAACCTTCAACAAGGCGTCGATTTTGTACTTACTAACTTTGAACGCATGTTAGGCGGTGAAATTTTCGTTCCTAAAATCCCTTCAATTCGTATTACCGATCTTGCAAAAGCAATGGCACCTGACTTACCACTAAAAATAATTGGTATTCGCCCTGGTGAAAAACTTCATGAGGTTATGTGCCCCGCTGATTTATGTTTTGAAACCTACGAGTACAAGGACCACTTTGTTATTGCTCCAGGCATAAAGTTTAGCAGCAGAAGCAACGACTTTACTGAAAATGCAATTGGCGAAAAAGGTAAAAAAGTAGCGCAAGGTTTTGAATATAATTCGCTAGATAACCCTGATTATATGAGTATTGAAGAAATCAAAAACTTCAATGCCCAAGCGTTGCTGTAAAAATGATTATGACAAACAAGGTAATTCCTTACGGCAAGCAAAGTATTTCTGATGATGATATCAATGCCGTAATTGAGGTATTAAAGTCTGACTGGTTAACACAAGGGCCTGCAGTCCCGGCATTTGAAAGTGCCATTGCAGAGTATTGTGTTGCTAATTACGCCTGCGCTACTAACAGCGCCACTTCAGCCTTACATATTGCTTGTCTTGCTTTAGGTGTTGATAAAAGTGACATCGTATGGACGTCGCCAATTTCATTTGTCGCATCGAGTAACTGCGCGCTTTACTGTGGAGCAAGTGTCGATTTTGTTGATATCGACCTTGAAACAGGCAATATGTCTGTTGTCGCCCTAAAAAAAAGATTAACCATTGCCAAACAAAACAAGCGACTCCCTAAAGTCGTGATACCTGTTCATTTAGCTGGGCAATCATGCGATATGGAAGCAATCAATGAACTTGCCGAAGAGTATGGCTTTAAGGTTATTGAAGATGCCTCGCATGCTATTGGCGCAAAGTATAAAAACAAACCTGTTGGCAGCTGCGAGTACTCAGATATTACAGTTTTTAGCTTTCATCCAGTCAAGATAATCACATCAGCTGAAGGGGGGATGGCGGTTACCAACTGTGAAACACTTGATAAGAAGATGAAACGCTTACGAAGCCATGGTATTACTAATATTGCTGAAGAAATGACCCAACCAAGTCATGGCCCTTGGTACTATCAACAGCTAGAGCTCGGTTTTAATTATAGAATGACTGACATGCAAGCCGCTTTAGGGCTGAGTCAGTTAAAACAGCTAGATAACTTTGTATCAGCACGTAACGATATAGCAAGCAAATATAATCATGCGTTTGTAAATTCAGGTTCAGGTATAGCCCACTTATCACAATCGGATGATTGTTACTCGAGCTACCATTTATATATTGTTCACTTAACACCGTGTGACGTAGAAAAACACAATTCAGTCATTTCAGGCATGCGCGAGCAAGGAGTTATTGCTCACTTGCATTATATACCGATCCATCTACAGCCTTATTATCAAGCTTTGGGCTTTTTGGAAGGTGATTTTCCTAATGCTGAAACCTACTACAAACAGGCTTTAACTATTCCCCTGCATCCCACGATGACAGCTGATGAGCAGCAATTTGTTATAAATACATTGATTGGTTTAGTATGAAGCTTGCTCTAGGTACAGTGCAATTTGGCTTGGACTACGGTGTTAGTAACTCCAGAGGAGTTGTTCCCAGCAAAATAGTCACTAAATTACTCAAGCAAGCGGAACTACTATCGATTAATATGTTAGATACCGCGGCAATGTATGGCACTAGTGAAGCAGTTTTAGGTCAACTAACTAATAAGTACTTTGATATCATTACAAAACTCGCAATTGACACAGATTCAGTTATTAATGTAAGCCAATCACTTAAGGAATCTCTTAGCAAACTGCAAAGGTCATCTATTTATGGGGTGCTATTACACAATGCTGACGTGCTAAAAAGTTCACAAGCTGACGAAATAGCCTCTCAACTCGTTGAATTAAAAGATCAAGGGTTAGTACAAAAAATTGGAATGTCACTTTACTTTCCAGAGCAAGTAAAACTATTCGAGATAATTAAGCCCGATATAATCCAAATACCTTTAAATGTATTAGACCAGCGTTTTTTACAAGATGGTTTATTAACCCAAATGAAAGAGCAAGGTATTGAAATTCACGTGCGTTCCGCATTTTTGCAAGGATTGCTGCTAATGTCGCCTGACTCACGTAGTCACTACTTTTCGCAATTCAACGAACTAAATGCTTTCGACAAATTTGTCAATTCAGTATCTTACTCTAGGCTCGAAATTTGCTTAAGTTTTCTAAAATCAATTGATGAAATTGATCGAGTTGTTGTTGGCTGTTGTTCGGCATCAGAGTTAGCACAAATTCACACTGCCTGGCACACCAAAGCCAACATCAGTTACCACCAATTAGCATGCACCAATAACTCGCTCATTATACCAAGTAATTGGTCACACCTTTAAAATAGAGGAAGTATGATAGGTATTATTGTTCAAGCTCGAATGAATTCAACACGATTGCCGGGAAAAGTATTACTCCCTATTAATGGCGTACCAATGCTAGAGATTCAACTTAAGCGCCTTACGCAGACAATAGCTGTAGACAAAGTTGTTGTGGCGACGTCAAATGAAGCTCTAGATAGTCCTATCGAGACACTATGCCAAAAACTTAATATAGAATGCTACCGTGGTGATTTAAATGATGTACTAGCACGATTTTATCATTGCGCTAAATTGTTTAATTTTTCGCATATTGTACGCGTATGTGGAGATTGCCCACTGATTGACCCCGTGTTAATTGACCAAATAGTTAGCACACATATTACAAACAGCGCAGACTATACTAGCAACTGTGTCATACGGTGTTTTCCAGATGGTCAGGATGTCGAAGTATTTAGCTTTAATGCGCTAAAAACCGCTTATGAAAAAGCAAAAAAACCATCAGAGCGTGAACATGTAACACCTTTTATTCGCGATTCTAACTTGCTTTCATTGGAAGATTTCACTATAGCTCAAGATTATTCTGCATTTCGAATTAGCGTCGACCATTCACAAGACTTTGAAGTAATTTCAGCAATCTACCGTCATTTCGAAGGGCAACAATTTGGTTATCAACAAATAGTTGAGTATTTACAATCACACCCGCAAGTCAATGCGCTCAATGCCGATATAGAGCTAAATGAAGGTTACAAATTATCGCTGCTACAAGACAAAAAACAAGGTTTCTAATTAATGACTATCAGCTTTTCTGAATCACTAAATTGGTATGAAAAGGCGCAAAACATCATACCACTAGCGAGCCAAACCTTTAGTAAAAGTAAAATGGCTTTACCTTTTAAAGCTGCGCCACTTTTTATTAAATATGGTAAAGGCGCTCTGGTTACCGACCTCGATAACAATATTTATACCGACTATGTTAACGGCTTGCTCTGCGTTAGTTTAGGATACCAAGATCAAGAAGTTGATGATGCAATTAAAGCACAGCTCTCATCTGGCATAAGTTTTTCACTTCCCCATACTTTAGAAGCTGAAGTTGCCGAGCTCTTAGTTGACCTTATTCCCTGTGCTGAAATGGTACGCTTTGCTAAAAATGGCAGTGATGTTACCAGTGCAGCCGTGCGTATAGCACGAGCTTATACAGGACGAGAACACATAGCTGTTTGCGGTTACCATGGTTGGCAAGACTGGTACATAGGTTCGACTACACGCGATTTGGGTGTACCTGAAGCCACTAAAAAGCTAACTCATGGCTTTACTTATAATGATATCTCTTCACTAGAAGCACTCATTGAAAATCACCCTGACGAACTTGCAGCAGTCATTATGGAGCCACTTAATATAGCGCCTCCTGAAGATGGTTTTTTAGAAAAAGTACGAGATCTATGCTCTCGTAATGGCATCGTGCTTATATTTGATGAAATCATCACAGGTTTTAGATATCATTTAGGCGGTGCTCAAAGCTACTTTGGTGTAACACCCGATTTAGCAACCTTTGGTAAGGGGATGGCTAATGGTATGCCGCTATCTGCAATCGTTGGTAAACGTGAAGTCATGATGTTAATGAACGATATCTTTTTTTCAGGAACATTTGGGGGCGAAACTTTATCCCTTGCTGCAGCTAAAGCAACTATTGAGAAAATGAAGAAAGTTGAGTTTGACCAATATATTTGGGGGCTAGGTGATTACTTAGTAGAGCAATATCAAAAATATTGCTCAGATTTTACAATGTTTGAATTAAAAGGACTCTCCCCTTGGACATTTTTAAACATTACCAACGACAGAGTTAACTCTGCAGACACAATTAAATCTTGGTTGATTCAAGAGCTCTGCAAACGCGGTGTTTTATTTATAGGAACACACAACCTTTCCTACGCGCATAGTTTTGAAAACATAGATCAACTTATAATGCATTATCAGGAATTATTTACTCAATTAAATGATTTGGATAAACAAGGTAATTTAGCTGCACATCTTGATGGTAAACAAATAGAGAATGTCTTTAAGGTCAGATAACATTATGAAAATTGGTGAAAGAGAAATATCAAGCAACACGCCTCCTTACATCATAGCGGAAATGTCAGGGAATCATAATGGCGACATAAATAGGGCATTAAAGCTAATCGATGCAGCAGCTGAAGCAGGCGCAGATGCAGTTAAATTACAAACATATACCGCGGATACACTAACGTTAAACTCTAATAAAAAAGATTTTTGTATATCTGAAGGGCTATGGCAAGGTAAGAGCCTGTATCAATTATACGATTGGGCACATACACCTTGGCAGTGGCACCAAGAGCTATTTGATCGAGCAAATAAACTAGGAATCGATATTTTTAGTTCACCATTCGATGAAACTGCTGTTGATTTTTTAACTCAATTTGACCCACCTGCATACAAAATTGCTTCATTTGAGTTAATTGATCATGAGCTAGTTAAAAAAGTTGCTGAAACAAAAAAGCCAATGATTATGTCTACTGGTATGGCAAATATTCAAGAAATTGAAGAGGCGCTTGCTGTTGCCTTAAATTATGGTAACGGGCAAGTAACACTGCTTCATTGCGTGAGTGGTTATCCTACCCCGATTGAGCAAACTAATTTAGCAACAATGAAAGCGCTTGCAGAAAATTTTAATCTCCCAATTGGCTTATCAGACCACACATTAGGTAATACAACCGCTATTGCATCTGTAGCCTTGGGCGCAACAATAATCGAAAAGCACTTTACGTTAGCACGAGCAGATGGAGGACCTGACGCGGCATTTTCTCTAGAGCCCGAAGAACTAAAAGCTTTATGTAAGGATGTTCGTGACGCTTGGCACGCGATTGGTAAACCAAATTTTACCCTAGCGCAATCAGAACAACCTAACCTTATATTTCGACGCTCGCTGTACATCAGCAAAGATATAAAGAAAGGAGACGTGTTCTCCAAAGACAATGTTCGCTGCATTCGACCAGGCTATGGGCTTGCTCCAAAACACCTAGATGTTGTTTTAGGTTTGGAAGCTACAATGGATATAGAAGCCGCTACAGCATTGACATGGGATATGGTCAATAGGCAGACGACAAATATATAAGTTATTGTATCATGGTTTAAGTTTGTCTTAGGCCCATTCAACCTGTACTTCAGCCAATCGGCAAAGGTATTCAGTTTACTTTCAGGTTTTGTGGCTGTGTGGTTAGCAAAGCTTATTCATATTGAATCAAGCCTTGATACCATAGACCTATTTAAGCACTTTATAGAAAAGACTGACTGTTCTCTATATTAAGGTTCAGCGGTAATATAATTAAGCTCAGTCTAATTTCATTTAATGGCGATATAAAATTAAAATTCAATTATTGTTCTAAAACAGGATCAAATTATGAAACCAGATAGCTTTATAGCTAATAGAACCAGCTTCGCAGAAGAAATTGGCCAACCGAACCTTTACGATATGATCGATCACTTTGCCTTGTATGCTGGGGTACATACAATAGCAAATAAACTTTGGACTTTTGAATTACTGAAAAGTACTCAAGGAGTTCCTGGAGACATAATAGAGTTTGGTTGTTGGAAAGGTGCAAATTTAATGTTTTTAGCAAAGATGAGCTCTCTGTTAGAACCATATGCGCCAAAAACAATAATTGGGTTCGACAATTTTTCAGGCTTACCTACTGGTGTAAAAGAAGACGGAGAGTTCGCTAACACGCAAACAGGCAAGTACTGTGGTGATGAGCAGACACTAAAAAAAGCGATTTCATTATTCGAACTGGAAAACAAGGTAAAACTCATCCCAGGTGATGCGCTAGTCACTATTCCCGAATACGAAAAAGAAAATCCACACTCTTTAATTTCTTTCGCTTACTTAGATTTTGATTTATACGAGCCAACTCGTGCTGCATTAAAGTTACTTTCGGATTCAATTAGTGTTGGTGGTGTAATTGTTTTTGATGAAGCATGCACTACAGAGTGGCCTGGAGAAACGTTAGCAATGAAAGAGTTTTTAAAAGAAACCAATAAAAAATTTGAAATGCTTAGTAACCCCTTAAGCAAACAACCTACCGTTGCAATCAGACGAGTGGCTTAAAAGATGCTTGTTACTCACCTGCAAAGCTCAACACAAATTGTTGAGATGGGAGAAATCCGAGTTTTAACCGATCCATGGCTAACTGAAGGTGAATATTACGGCAGTTGGTATCATTACCCACCATTTGCTGAATCTGAGCTAAGCTTACTTCAATACGATTATATCTATGTATCTCATATCCATCCGGACCATTTAAGTGAAGCGACATTAAACAAATTACCTTATAAAAAACCTATACTTATTCACAAATACAGTTCCCCGTTCTTAAAACGTAAATTGGAATTATTGGGTTTTGAGGTCATTGAGTTGAACAACACTACACCCTATAAATTTAAGAATGGTAGTCAATTAACTATTTATGCCGCTGATAATTGTAATCCAGAGCTCTGCTCAAAATTTTTGGGGTGTGGACATATTGAAACTAAATTTGGCAGCACTCAAATTGATTCCCTAGCACTATTTTCACATGGAGGTAAACATTTACTTAATTTAAATGATTGTCCTTATGAATTAGCTAGTCATACAATTTTAAAGAATGGTCTTGATCAACTGGATATTGACCTCTTAATGGTCGGCTATGCTGGTGCAGGCCCTTATCCACAATGTTTTCAGTTTGACTCAATCGAGCTAAAAAACAATGCTGCAAAGGCTAAACAAATACAATTTTTGCAACAAGCGCTAAACTTCATTGAACTTGTTAAACCTAAAGCCTTTGCACCATTTGCCGGTACTTATGTATTAGGCTCCCGCTATGCCCATATGAATGAGTATCGTGGCGTGCCAAGTCTAGAAGATGCCACCTGCTATTTAGAAGCCAACACCCCTAGCAACTCTAAGGGTCTACTTTTAAATCAGCATGATAAATACGATTTAACTATTCAGCAGTTAATAAAAAGCACCAAGGCAGTACCAACATTAAAGCAGTATATGAACCACATTACCAAACAGCCTCTCGCCTATGATAATGATGTCTGGGATGATAACGAGCTTGAGGACTTAATGTTAAACTCCTATTTGCGCTTTAAATCCAAAGCTGATGAAATTAACTACTCATCACCCACTTATTTAGTGATAGAAAGTGAGAAAGTATGTTTTACTATGTCTCTTGATAAAAAGCCCACCCAAACATTCAAAGACTCTCAGGTGCCGCAGCCATATGTTCGATTAACGGTAGAGCATAACTTGCTTCACCGTCTACTCCGCGGTCCAAAATATGCGCATTGGAACAATGCTGAAATCGGTTCACACATTCAATATGAGCGAAAGCCCAATACGTTTGAGCGTGCTCTCTACCATTGCCTTTGTTTCTTCCACCAATAAATAGAAGTCATTCAATTAATCTCTCTTGGCTTTGTCATAGGTTAATAAGTGTTGTGGTCAATTAATCTTGACCACAATCTAATTTTTTGTACCTATCCCTTTCTATTTTTTGGGGGTCACAATAAACATATAGCTAAGAATGGACGTATTAAAGTGTCTACAGATTTGCAACTAAGGAAAGTAAGATTATAGTTTATATGAATATCACATGAAATGAACTAGCTTGTCCCTACTTCTGTACTAACTGCTTTTTCAAAAGTACGATGTCGCATAATCGTGTATCCCAACTAATATTATGCTTTTCAAAAATCTCATTTTTGTCAGAGGTGTTATGATAAGTACCTGCACCCATTTGCGGTTTAGCTATAAGTTTACCAGTGACAATATCTTGCCACGATTTAATAAACAAATTTAAAATCGACTTCTGCAGTGTCACATATGATGATGCTAGTGTCTCTTTTTGTAAATTAAAGTCGAGTTCACGTTGTACCAAAATATCACCAGTATCCAGTTTATCATCAACTAGATGAATAGTTACGCCCTTTGGCGTATTATCGTAAAAGCTCCAAAAATTTGGATCTGCACCTTTGTTCCAAGGTAAATAACTAATGTGTAAGTTAATTATTTTACCAAAATACTCAGCAACAATATCTGGTCCAATAATATGACGATAACCATGACTAACGATAAAATCAGGCTCGATTTGGATTACTTTTTCAATGCTTATAGCAGTGGATGTAAAAAGCAACTCGTAATCGAAATGCTTTAACCATTGATACACCGCAGTTTTCTCAGTGCCTAAAAAGAGTACTTTCAACCTATCGCTTCCATTACCTTATTATATATCCGCTCAACCCCTTTGGCGTCACAAATTTTTAGGCCATTAAACTTCAAATCATCATATTTTTCAATCAGCTCAGATACCGCGAAAGGAAGTTTATCTTCTATTTGTTCAAGTTTAATTTGAATCGCAATGTTCTCTAAAACAAGGGCATCACAAATATCGCGCTGGTTATCAGCAATGGGTACTATTATGCTTGGTAACCCGATACAAGCACGCTCCCAACATGAAGATCCCGCAGCACCTATTGCAACATCGTGTTCTATCATAATTTCTGCCATATTATCAATATGGTCAAAATGTTTAATAAACTTAGGGTATCTGTTTACAAACTCTTTAACCAATTGATAGTTTATTGCACTAGGTCTTAATAAGACTGTTGCCTGAAAATTAATGCGAGCTGTAACCAGGGTTTGTAATACACGCAATGTACCGTTAGGCTCATCACTTGCACCAAAACTAATTAGCACTCTGAGAAAACCATCAAGTGAAGATTTAGTCACAGTGTTACGGTAATTTAGCAGCTTTGGATTGAGCATTGCGTATCTTGTGCCCGTCAAGATACAGCTGCTGTCAGAGTCGGAATAAGCGGCAGGTGTGCAATTAAGAGTTTGGTCAATTACCACATCGGCAACATGTCGTCTTTTTAAATCATCGATTGCAACCATTTTACAATTAAAATGCTGCTGCACTTGTGACTGCCATTTATAATCAAGGGCATAATTATCAACAATTACTATATCAACCTGCAGATTATATGAACAAAACTGTTTAGCATCTTGTTGCCAACTTACCCCTATCCAGCTTTCATATGAAGAAAGTAACTGAGAAGATGATGGCTCTTGATTGTGCAGTGTAACCACCTCAAATTCAAGACTCTTCAAAAAGGGGATTAAATTGCCGGGCAAATCTCTGCATACAAATGCGATTGTGTGACCATGCTCACGAAAGCAACGTGCTAAGTTAAGACAGCGCATAACATGCCCCGCACCAATTTGACTTGATGAGTCAACTCTAATCGCTATGTGCATCTATTTTTGCTTATTTGGATATGCATCGTCGATTTGTTTATATAGTAAGCTTATACCTACACGCTCATCTACATCTGTTCTCAATTCGCGCGCAGAGTGAGTAGAAATATCTGTTGCTAGCATCGAGTAAAGCGGATTCCATGTAAACATTCTACTATGATCAAATTTGTAACTGTACAGACCTTCACAGTGGCTATATTTATTCTTGTAAGGATATGGAGGTAAAAAGTCCTGAATAATAATATACCCACCATTTTCCAACACCTGATCAACCTTTGCTGCGATGGTAAATAAATCTTCTCTGTCGCATAGGTAAAGGCAAAAACCAAGAATCACTAAGTCAAAACTATCTTTTTCGAAATCAATTGAATCAGCTGTTGCTACAGACAAATGTAAATGTGGATAATTCTGTTTCCCAGTTTCAATTGCGGAAGATGACGGGTCTACGCCGTACCCGTCCGAACCGAATTCCTTGAACAAAGAATGAAGCCTTAAACCATTTGCACAACCAATTTCAAGTACACGTTTAGGAGACAGCTCTTGCGCTTTGATAAAATCAATAACCTTATCTTTGCTGCTTTCACAGTAAACTTGTTTGTTACGCTCAAACCACTTATCCCCTTCGGAAGAAAGGAAAATTTCTCGCTGTTCTATTTTCATACGCTTTTACTCTATCCAAACATCTGCATCATCTATAATATCTATTTTATAAGGGTTAATTAAAAACTCCCCTTTCATGTCTTTGATATAATCAATAGTATATTTAGATGCTGCAGCATAATTAGATAACGATTCCTGCTCATCATTTGAAGAGTATAATACATGCAGAAGCACAGAGTGAGAGTGTAATAAACTACCTCTCAATAAATCATCAAATACACTAAATTTACTAGCACTAAAACTCTTTAGACGATCTAACTGAGACTCTAATACTTCAATTGTATCATCAACGCTTTTTGGGTTAGCAGAAAGCTGCTCTATGAAGAAATCACATAAATCTATAAAGTGATGCTTATTTTCTAATATGACCTCATCAAAAAAGTCTAATGTTGAATCTTCAGGATCAATAAAAAGGTTATTATTTATTAACTCAATTAATAATTTCTTATTTAAAATTTCAGAAAATGATATGTCATCGGAGTGTGTAGGCATTGCTCCTGATATTTTGGCCCCATTGCTACAGTTTATAACATTTAAGTGGGGTTTAGCAGCAAGAAAACTTTCTATAACTCTACGTGAGTAATTATATATTGAGTCAGTTTTAACTTCTTCTACAAAGTTACCTTTAACCGAAATAGTATTATCGATTTTATATAAATCTCTATCTTGCTCTTTATCATTTTGATCATAATAGATGCTTTTTTTCGAATGGTGTTTATCTCCGACATATCCCATATCTACGCCAAATAAAAACACTTTATCCATTCCCATACTTTCGCAAAATGACAAAGCACAATTTGTTACTGTAGGGTTGCAGTACGACAATACGGCATAGTCACCAGGTTCGACATCTGGGTTCTGTTGATGAAGTGTGCTGCCAGCTTCACCCAATTTTATAGCTTGAACAGAATTGTCAAACAGCTCAAAAACACTTGGGTGAACAGTATTCAAAGCGAGTAGAGTAATCCCTTTAAAATAACTATTATCATCTATGATATCTAAAACTGTTCTCGTTATTAAACAACGTTCCATTTCACAATGATAATCAGGCTTTATACCATACTTATATAATGCACCAATAGCAGTTCCGCAGCTTATTATAATCGACTTATCTTTATTATTTCTTAAAAAATCGATATCTTCATCTAGAGATGGGCCATTAGCAACTACAAACACAGGTATGTTGGATAGCATCTCTAATTTTTTATTTTTTAATAGCTTGATTTTATTTTTCAAATTATTCTGAAAATGCCCAATACTCATTAAAGCATCATCAAAAAATCCTAGTCCTAACAAGTTCAAATCAAAACTTTTCGATACTTCAGATACCGATTCAAGTAAATCCTTTTCAAGATAATGTACATATATATAACTTCTGGCAGAATGAAATCGGCCAATTTTAAAGAACAATCCAGAAACCTCATTCACAAGGTTTTTGTTTGATTCAGGCTTGCCTAAACTGAAGTGTAACTGACCACCATCCATGTCCAATTTATTTAAAATATCATTCCAATCATTCAAATACAGACTTAAATAAAATAAGTCTAGACTTGGCTCATATATGAACATATTTTTAATTTTATGGTTCTGCACAACTTGATGTATATGACAACCTGCACCAACACCAAAAAACATCATTGACGATATAATCGTCGGTAGTTTATCGTTGTTTCTTTGGATTGAATTTAAAAAGCTTGTTAATTTAGCTAAATGTTTGGTATGAATAAATCTATCAATATCATCTTGTCTTTCATCAAAGGCTTGCTGAAATAATTGAGGATCTTTATAAAAGCGTTTACATTGTAAAAATGAACTCTTAAATACATTATCTTTATACAAATATTTTTTGTCTTTAGTATCAAAAATGTTTAATTGTTGATTCTCAAAAGTCAGTTCATACCTTTTTAGTGTGTAATTATTAAAGCTGTGAAATATATCAGGATAAAATTTGAAAAACGCAGCCATATTATCTTCATATCGCTCCGACATATCAAAATCAGGTTGGATAAACTCATCTGAAAACTGAGTTAGCTCTCTTTCTAAATTAACTTTTTTTGTTAACTTTTTTTGCAGAGCTTCTAAAGCTTTTATCTGCTGATTAATTTGGCTTTCAAGGTTATCTGACATATTAAATCTTCTAAAGTTTATTTTCTGTATATTTTTTCGAGGCGAGCTTTTTCTTATTCAGGTTATAAAGCTCGGTCAACAGCTTGTGTTTTTCATTTAGAGCCACCTCACTACCGATAGAGTCAGCATTAGATATCGTATCAATTAATGATTGAACTTTATTTTTTTCATCAACACTTAAATTAGTCAGTTCTGATTGAGCAACTTCTTGAAATAAACTGTTTCTCTTTAATAATAATTTTAAAGCATCGTCAAAATGATTATTTGATAAGTTCGTGTTTAGATCTTTAGTAATGATTAAAATTTCATTTAAAATTGTTATGCAATTTGACTCTGGCATCTTACTGCTTAGCTTCCGATATCAATTTAATCCCTAAAGCTTTGTCTGACTCACTAATATTGTCCCAAGCTTCTTTGATAGGAAAAAATAACTCTTTAATCTCATCTAATATCTCAGTCGAGTTTTCAGCATTAGCATCAGTTAGACGAACTGTTATGTAGTTATAAAGGCTATCTAAATTACCTGCAATTTCCGCCCCTTCTTTCAAATTTAGGCCGCCCTGTAAACCGCCTACAATTTTTATTGCTTTGTTAATGCTCTTATTTTTTCCTTCAATATCAGTCCTTTCTATACACACTCTGGCTTGATAAACCTGAGATAATAACTCACGCATTAAAATCTGAATCACTTGATGCGGATTCGCACCTGACAATGGTAATTCTTTTTGAGCTTGTTGATATTTACTGATACGTGTATTCATTTTAAACCTTATTTTTTAGTAGAAACACTCGTTAGTATGCTTGAAATGTAAGAACTTGATGTTTGATATTGAGCAATTAAACTATCTAAAGAGGCGTATTTACTTCTAAGCGATGCCTCTAAATTAACTAACCTCTCATTCAAACTTTCCCTATCTATTTCTATACTCTCTAACGATTCGTTTAAAGACTCTTCGCGCTTTATAAGTGAGCCACTACTACTTGTGTATAAATTAATTAGGCCATCTACTTTTTTAACTAAGCCATCATCGCTACTAAAGAAATTTTGAAAGTCGCTGTAATTATTTTCTAAAGTATCATCAAAAGTATCTTGACCACTTGTTAAAGTCCCTATGCCTGTAGCTGACTTCTCCATCTCACCAAAACGATTAAAAGTGATACCGAGTTCCATAAGAGATTGTATCTCAGTACTTCCACCTAAATCGTTTGTAAACATTCTTTGCAATTGTTGTTCCACACTGCGAATATTACTATCAGAGGCAAGCATTCCACTTGTTGGATTCGATAATGTATCTAACTGCTCTTTTAAGGTGTTATAGGCGCCAATAAATTCATCAACAGCTTTTACAGCAACTTCTGAATCAACTGAAACATTGAATGTCTGAGCTTCTGTGGTAACCTTGTTTAAAGTAATCGTTGTACCTTGTATTTTGTCATTAAGGGTATTTGACGAGCTACTAACCTCCTGACCATTTATCAACGTTTCTGCATTAACGGCATTTTGTAGAATAGACACTCCTCCAGCTGAACTCGGAGCACTACTAGCTATAGAAGCAAGTGAATCATCGTCAGCAGCAACCGAAAGAGTATTCCCGTCACCTGTTTTAGATGAGCTATAAGTTAGTACGGCCCCTGCATCACTATTAACAATATTTGCACTTACCCCAAAGTTTTCACTTGTTTGATTTATTTTATTTCTTATATCTTCAAGCGTATCAGTTGCTAAAACTTCAATTGAAAACTCTGAGTCACCAGCACTCAGTGTCAAATTTCCGGCACCTACGGTATCATTAACACTATTTAAAGCCGATGATTGTAACTTAGAGCCCGAAGCTAACTGCGATACCTCTATAGAGAACTCACCTGCCTGCATCGAACTATCTATATCAACATTAAATGCTTGGTCGCCTTCTAATATACCATCACTAAACTGCACTTTACGAGAGTCATATGTTTCTTCCTCTCCTAAGGTAGCTAGAGCTGTGTTGAAAGTGTCCAGTGCAGCTTTAAATGTGCCCACGCCAGATAACTCTGTCGTATAATTGATTTCTCGAGCATTAAGCTGCTTCGTTTTAACTTCACTTTCGGCTTGAATTGTTACTTCAATTATAGACTCAAGATCTAACCCCGAGCCTACACCGGCTGATGTGATGCTGGCCATAATGTATCCTTAAATTTCTTGATCAAAAAGTAAGCCTAATGAACTACCAAAAATCTCTTCTTGAAGTCTATCAATTTTTTCAGCTAACTCTAATACCTCTTGGCTTGGGATCTGTCTTATAATTTCATTTGTTTCGGTATCTTTAACTACAACAAATGATTTTTTAGATTCTTCGTGAACGCTAAACTCAAACTTTTTAGTCTTAAGCTGAGAGAGAGACTCTATTTTACCAATTGACTCCTGCAAATTTTGAGCCAAAAAACCATTCTCCACATCACCTTGATACTTGGATTCCTGCTGTTCACTGTCGGTTTTCTCAGTGGACTCCGTGTCTTTGCTCACTGGTGAGTTAATGTTTGTGCTCACCGACATTTTCAGCGAACTAATATTACTTGACTCCATTTTTCCTCCAAAAAAAAGCTTCATACACCAAGCATCTCAGTATACAAAGCTTTTTAATATATGAACTAACTTTATTATAGCAGAGACAAAGCAATCTGAGGTTGCTGGTTAGCCTGAGCTAACATCGAGCTTGATGCCTGTTGTAATACCTGATTACGAGCCAAGTTAGCACTTTCTTTTGCGAAATCGGCATCCATAATACGTGACTTTGAAGCAGATACATTTTCAGACACGTTTTCTAAGTTACGTATTGTTGAACTAAAACGGTTTTGCTTAGCACCTAAATCAGCACGAACGCCATTTACAGAAGACAAAGCATTATCTAAAGCTGTAATCGCTAACTGAGCATTAGCAGCACTACTAAGCGTAACCCCAGAAAGAGCTAAGCCGGTAGTATTCATATCGGTAGTGATTTTTAGGTTTATGACCTGATTAGCATCTGCACCCACCTGGTAATCAGCGTCATA
>NZ_JAWJBQ010000019.1:0-93737 GCF_046535955.1 Pseudoalteromonas sp. SIMBA_162
TCAGTAGTGAAACGAAACAGCGCCGATGATAGTGTAGCATTTGCTATGTGAAAGTAGGACATTACCAGGCTTCAAATAAGCGAAACCCGTTACAGCAATGTGACGGGTTTTTTGCTGTCTGGGGTCTAATAAAAATAGCCAAGAGCCCATGCCGAACTCAGTAGTGGCCGTTCTCGTACATCCTGTACTTCACGGCATTCGTATTCCTATACATCAAACAAAACAGCTCGAAGGCGAGCCCCGACCAATGATAGTGTAGTATTTACTATGTGAAAGTAGGACATTACCAGGCTTCAAATTGTAGAAAGCCCGACTAGTAATAGTCGGGCTTTTTTACGTCTATAAAAAAGTAATATTCAGCATTCCCTTCTCTAAAGCGCAGCGTCTCTTAAGCGAAGCGCCTCTTTGTGAACATTATTCTAGCTATCCAATACATTGAGCGATGAGAGTTCAGCATTGCACTGTGGCTCTCCACTGCTGTGGGCTCCACGACATTCTACTGCGTAGCGCACGGACTCCAAATACGAGAAAGCAGTTACAGCAATGTGACTGGTTTTTTACTGTTTGGGATAAAGTAAACACTAAGCTACGATCCACTCCTCAAAGATTTTAATCAGCGTAAAAATTAAGTTAGTTATATCCAGTGCTTAGATCATAAGCTTTTACATTTAGCTGTAGTATTTTTTATACGTATTATTCTTTACATCTCTTCTTATTTTGTTGCAATTTCATTCTTGGCTTACTAAGTGACCTGTGTAAGACTAGCTGTGTTAATTTAGTAAATCAGGTGACATGAATGTCGAATAGTAAAGTTTGGAAACTTATAAGCCTGTTTTGTTTGTTTACGGTGCTTATGGGTTGTCAATCTAAAGAAGAGCAACTACAACAAACAATTCAAGAGTCTATAAAAAAAGCGGATGCTGAGCTATCACAGCTAGGTAGTGCGCTAGATAATGGCAGTATACGTAACGCTGTGTTACTTAAAGAGTATGGTGCGCTTTTAAAAAAACAACAGCCAGAGCTTTCAAATGTTGTTGATGTAATTACTTTAGATGCTTCGCGCCAAGGTGCACTTTATAGTGGTTTATTACAACGACTTAAAGAGACTAAAAATACTTACTTAATCCCCCCATACGAAGATACGTTGCACAGCATCGATCTTTTACGTGAAGCTGCAAAACCTTCACTGTTCTCTGACGCTTTAACTGATCCAATCAATATGCTTGCTGATATGTCAAAAGGATCGCTAGCTCGCGTTGGTGCTATTAGCCAACAAGCCGAGGGTGAAGGGGTAGGTAACCAGATGGTGGGTAATCCCAACTACGGTAACTGGCAAACAAATAGCAGTGGCATCAGCTTTTGGCAATGGTACGGCATGTACCGTATTTTAGGAGATGTATTTGACAGGGTTGAATACGGAAGCTGGAGTAAACGCCGTAAGTACAGTTATTACAACGATTATGGCCGTTACCGCTACTCAAGCCCTAAACAAATTAAAACACAAAGCGCATTAGAAACACGCACACGTCAAACATACCAACGTCAAGGTAAGCAGTTCACAAGCCCTTATGCGAGTAAAAAGGCGGGGGCTTCAGGGTTAAGTCGCAGTAGTTATACACCGCCTAAGAGCCGTAGCAGTTACTCGCGATCAAGTAGCTATAGTAATAGCTCCGGTTCGGTTCGTGACAGTGGAAGCAGAACCTCTCGTGGCGTGAGCCGTGGTAAGTAAAGAATAAAGTTGGAGTTAGAATAATATGTATGAATTTAATGGAATAACTACGTGGTCGCTGCAAGCTTTAGCGATAGACTTTGCAATAATTGTGCTGCTATTTGTTAGCCTTAAATATATAAAAGGCTGGGTTTCAAATTTGCATGCCAATGACGAAATAACAGAGCGCGATAATTTTGCCTTTGGTATTAGTTTTGCTGCTGGTTTGGTTGCGCTGGCTATTGTATTAACCGGTGTAAGCAGTGGTGCATTTGCTGCAACGCTTCAGCAAGAAGCACTGCAAATGCTTGGTTATGGTGCGCTTGCCATTGTGTTAATTAAGCTTGGTCACTTTTTTCAAGACAAAGTTGCACTGCGTAAAGTGAGCCTACATGATGAAATAGTTAAAGGTAATGTGACTGCTTCTATTATTGATTTTGGCCACGTAGTGAGTGTCGCAATTGTCATTCGCTCAGCACTGCTATGGGTAGCTACAGAGGGATGGCATGGTTTACCTATTGTCATTGCTGCCTTTGTTATTGGTAGCATCGTGCTGTTGTTTGTGAGCCAGTACCGAGTTATGTTATTTAAACGCACAAATAAAAATGGTGACTGTCTTCAACAAGCTATTATTGATGATAACTTAGCTGTTGGTATTCGTTACGCTGGTTATTTAGTGGGGAGTGCATTAGCAATCACAGCGGCAACAGGTGTTGCACCGTATGCTGCTGATAATATTAATGCTAGTTTATTGTTTTGGGCTGTTAGTGCAATTGTGAGCTTGGTTGCGTTTATTATTTTGCACTTGGTGACTATTAAAATAATTTTATCGGGTTGTGATATTTCTGATGAGGTTAATCGTCAAAAAAATGTGGGTGTAGCAGCTATTTCTGCCGCTGTATCGTTTGCCGTAGGCATCACAATGGCAACATTATTAGGCGCATAATTCGTGTCATCAACAACTCAAAGCCCAAGTAAGTCTCGCTTACTTGGGCACGATATATTACTTATCACTGTTATGGCTGTGCTCGCTGGGTGCGGCCTTATTTATGAGTACCTACTCTCTCACTATGCCGGCCGAGTACTAGGCTCTGTAGAAAGTGCTATTTACGCCATGATTGGCACCATGATAGTAGCTATGGGGCTAGGGGCATTTTTAGCGCGTTGGTTTAAAGATGCGTTCACCGCATTTGCTTGGCTAGAAAGCATTATAGCTTTGATTGGTATGGGCTGTATTTTAGCCATAGCAAGCGTTATTGCAGTTAGTTATTCACTTCCTCATTTATTTTCAAGTATTTTTAATCTGCCCCCTGATGTTGTGCTCAATGGTTACGTATTTCAAAAGCTGCAAGAATGGTCGCGCTTTTTGCCGTATGTATTTGGCTTAGTATTAGGGCTGTTTATTGGTATGGAAATACCGCTTATTGCGCGTATTCGCCAACATGTGTACGGGCGGTTTTTAGAAAACAATGCAGGAACTATTTATGGTGCAGACTACATTGGGGCAGGTATTGGCGCAGCAATTTGGGTAAGCATAATGTTGGCTATGCCTATCATGCAAGCTGCTGCATGGACCGCTTTATTTAATATTATTGCAGGGCTTGCTTTTTTATGGCGCTACCATGCCCATGTTCGCTTTGCAAAAGCCTTATTGGTTTGCCATATTTTACTACTTGTGCTGTTTGGCTTTATTTTAGTGCTCGGCAGCAGTTGGATGAATAGCCTAAGCAACGTCTTATATAAAGATAAAGTTATTTATTCTCAAGCGACTAAATATCAGCATGTTGTATTAACAGAACGACTTAGCAAAAATCAACCGCAACCTATTACCGACCTGTACTTAAATGGTCGCTTACAGTTCTCCAGTGTTGACGAACAAATATACCATTCAATGCTAGTTTATCCGGCTATGCTTGCCTCTAACCGACATGATAAGGTGCTAATTATTGGCGGGGGTGACGGTTTAGCATTAAGGGATGTACTAAAATGGTCGGTAAACGAAGTCACTTTAATTGATTTAGACGGACAGTTACTCAACCTATTTGGCCACGAAGACGATAAGTTTACCCCGCCCGAAGCCATCACGCAGCGATTAATAAACCTCAACAACGACTCAATGAAAGACCCCAAAGCTAACATAATTGTGGGTGATGCTTTTTTAGAGGTTGAGAAATTACTCGATCAAAACAAACAGTTTGACACTGTTATTATTGATTTACCTGATCCGAATCATCCTGACCTAAATAAGCTATACAGCGATTATTTTTATAATCATGTACGTCAATTACTAGCTCCTGATGGGGCTATGGCTGTGCAATCAACGTCGCCATATCATGCAAAAAAGGCGTTTTTGAGTATAGCTAAAACTGTTAAGGCTGCCGGGTTTGATCACGTGGAGCAATACCAACAAAATATTCCATCGTTTGGTCAGTGGGGGTGGACAATTGCTACCAAAATGGGTCAACCAGCCAGTGCACGAATAAATAACATAGGTGAAATGCCGGTATCGTCACGATGGATAAGTAAAAAATATTTACTAGCAAGTTTTGTATTCCCTAATCAGTATTTTGAACAAATAAATGATATTGAGGTCAATAGGTTAGGTTCTGGGCAGCTTTATGATTATTACCGTTCAGCATGGCAAATAGAGAGTGAATTGTATAAAAACTAACAAAACATGGTTGACATAATATGTCTACCGTGCGAATCTTAACTCAGACATAATATGTCAAACAACACAAAGGCAGAGACATGGAATTAAACGAACTTTCAATAAAATTAGCTTCTTTTGAAACTGAAGGCGCTAACTTTGAGTCTTTCTTGATTGCCAATCCAGGTGAGCAAGATGTTTTACAAGTCATTGTTGATGGAAATGATGAACTTCCAATTTTTGTTACGCAAACTCAAGAGCAGTTGTTATGTATTAGCTACTTGTTTGGCGAAGACGAAGTGAAAAGTGAATTACGCAACGAGTTAAACGAAACATTGTTACGTTTAAACGTGCCAATTCCACTAAGTGCATTCGCTAAAATCGATAATAAATACGCGATTTTTGGTGCACTGTCGGTCAACTCATCATTAGATGATGTTACCCACGAGCTAGTGACATTAGCTGACAACGCTATTGATGCACTAGAAGCCGTGACCTTGTATTTAAACGATTAGTAATTAGTTAGTGGAGTTAAGATTATGAGTATTTTAAAAAAATTATTTACAGCAGTACGTGGCGGCGCTCGTGAAGCGGGCGAAGCAATTGTAGATGCAAATGGTATCCGTATTTTTGAACAAGAAATCGCTGATGCACAAAATGCACTTCACCGTGCTAAAAAAAGCCTGACAGAAGTAATGGCTAAAGAAATGCAAACTAAGCGAAAAATTAGCGCCGTAGATGCATCAATTGCTGAACACGAAGCGTATGCAGGCCAAGCACTTGAAAAAGGCAACGAAGCCTTAGCATTAGAAATTGCAGAAAAAATTGGCGATTTTGAAGCTGAAAAAGCTGAAAACGAGCAAGTATTAGCAGGTTTTAGCAACCACATTGTAACGCTCAAGCAGCAAGTTAAAGACGCTGAAAAGTCGATTAAAGAAAATCAACGTCAGCTTACTATGGTTAAAACCACAGAAAGCGTACAGCAAGCAACAATGGCTGTTAACAGCACCCTTAATACTAATAGCTCGTCGATGACCTCAGCTCGACAATCACTAGAGCGTATTAAACAGCGTCAACAAGACCGTAGCGATCAGTTAGGTGCTGCAAAAGAGCTTGAGTCAGAAGTTAATGGCGATGATTTAAAAGCGAAAATGGCTGAAGCAGGCATTGGCGACACAAGCCCAAAAAGTGCCGATATTTTAGCGCGCATTAAAGCCAAGCAAAACGGCTAATAGTTCGTACATTTATAATAAAAGGTAATTAAGCGTCGCTTAGTTACCTTTTTTGCTTAAGGGATGCTTTATTATGTTTAATTTTTTCAAATCTAAAAAAGAGCCAGAACGTCAGCTTAACCATGCAAGTGAGCTTAAAAAAGGTGACATGTTTACCGTTATAGATTCGTTTGCTTATCCTTCGTGGTTAAAAGGACAAACATTGCGTGTTATTGATGTGCAAACTTATCAATATCAGCACAGTAGTGATACTGAGTTTGTACTTGAGACAAACAGTGGTCAAGTTGTGTTTTTACAAATAGCACAAGAAGACGGCGAGCAATGGGCTAATTTTTCGATAAAAGTTCAACGAGATGAAGTAGATGATATTTTCACCTTAGATGAATTTGCTCGTATTTTTGATGAAGAGTCGTTAACGCATATTGCAGTTAAAAATACTCCTGAGCGTTTTATGCAGTTTTTGGCTAAAAGTTACCAACAAACTGAATCGCCGTTTGTTTGTTATTTTCATAATAAAGACTTTCGTGGTCAAAGCCTACCTCGCTATGAGCAAGACGGTGGCGAGCCCTGTGAAATGATATGTTTAGCATCGCCAGATGAGGGGCATAGTCTAAACATTGAAATTTGGGATGGCGGCGAAACCGAAGTGTCATTAACACTTACGCGTCCAATTACCGATATTGTGGATTTATTTCCTGGAGACGCAAAGTGAGTGATGCTAAAGATAAGTGGTTACGCCAAGAGCAGGCCGTGCGTGCTACACAAATGGCATTTGATTTAAGTAGCGATGTTCAAAAGCAAATAAAAAAGCAAGCAATTGACCAAGAGCTCACGCCATCAGATATGATCCGCAAAATACTTGGCTTAGATGTAAAGTCAAAAAAAACTCGTCAGCGATTATCGTTCAATTTGAATGATGATGAGATAGCGCAACTAGCGAGCCGCTTTGATGTACCAAGCGAAGATAAGCGCGCGGTAAAACAACAAGTAGCAGAGCTTTTAATTGCGCATACTAAAAAAGCTAAGTAGTTGACCTAAATCCTGGCATATAAAAGCATGTTAGGCAGTTATTTTAGCTAAAAAATAAGATCAAATAGATCGCTACTTCAATGTGCTTTTAAATTTTTTATCAAAAGCTAATGAATTGAAAAGCAGTGCTTTTGCGTTCTTTGTATTAAGCCCTTACACTAAAGGTAACAACTATAAAGAAGTACTGCTTTGAATATTATACTGATTACTTACCTAATTATTTTTGCTTTATTTGGTACTGCAGCAAGTTATTTTGTGCGTTTTATATATGCATACTGGGTACTAAAAACCATGCCAATGAAGTACATACTTAAAGCAGGGATATGCGTGCTGTTAGTCGTGGTTATTTCAGCGCTTATTCCGTATTTAAGTTAACGCTGAAATACCCCTTAACACTTTATATATTAGTTAATATCGATTGATTGGCATTGCTGGTTAATACACAGCGATTGTACTTCAATAACCGGTAAGCAATCAGTTAGTGATTGTTGCTCATTTTGACTTTTTTCTTGTTCGGTGATCTGCTTTGCAATGCTTTCTGCTTGCTCTTGAGGGGTATTTAGCGTTGAATAAACAGCATATTTACTCGGCCCGCCACACGCTCGTGCTCCTACTTCAAGTACTTTACACTGAAAGCTTGCTGTACAGCCATTGTTATCAACAATATTGGCAAGTTGGCTATTTAAAGCCGACAAGTTCTGCCCTTGAGCACTATTTACAGATGCTGTTGTTGAGCAACCGCTGAGTAAAAAAATGCTAGCAGCAACACTAAAAATTGATAATTTAACTGTCAATGTCAAACCACTCATATTGTTATCCTTAAAATACACTTACCGCTGAGCCTTCAAGTTTAACACATTTATTTTCAACACACTGAGTGCTTGGTGTTGTTAAATGCTGGCAAATACTCATCATTCCTTTTTGCGCATTAAAATTACTTTCAAGCTCGGTGATTGTTTTGCTCAGTGTTTTTACTTGCTCGTCTTTTGCTGTTTTAGTTGAATAAACTTCAAAGCTACTAGGGCCACCACAGGCGCGACTACCTACTGCAATAACTTTACATTGCATACTTGTATCGCAGCTGGTGTCAGCAATAAGCGTGTTTAATTGGGTTTTAGCTGTCGTAATATCTTCAACCGATACCGCTTTAACACTTGAGTTTGAAAGTGCGTCAACGTCACTTTTTGTTTGAGTTGTTTCTTTTAGTGTTTGTTGTTGTGGTTTTATTGCTTCAGCAGTGGTTACTGATTCTTTTTCTGCTGGTGTTTTATCTAAACACGCACTTAAACAAAGGGGTAAAACAAGAGCTAATAATACAGGGCGCATAAGATACCTTGATAGTGATGAATAATTCATCACTATCATACACGGTGCATTTTTTACGGCAATAAAAACTATATAATCAAGTAATTAAAGCCGTATTTAAGGCTTTTTAAAAACTACAAGCCACCTTGTGTGAGCTTTGTCGGGTTGAGCAGTTTTTCGAGCTCTTCACGTGCTAAGTCAGTTTCTTGTTCGGCAACATCAATAATAGGACGGGCTTCTTTATAGGCTTGCTTGGCTATTTTGGCTGCTTTTTCGTAACCGATCACCGGATTAAGTGCAGTCACTAAAATAGGGTTTTTGGCAAGAGCGCGGTCAATGTTAGCTTGATTTACGATAAATGTGGCTATGGCTTTTTCTGCCAAAGCTTTGGCGCTGTTTGTTAGTAGCTCTATGCTTTGCAAAATATTATAGGCAATAACGGGCAGCATAACATTTAGTTCAAAGTTACCAGATTGACCAGCAACGGTAATTGTGGCGTCATTACCAATCACTTGTGCGCTAACCATCGCAGCCGCTTCTGGAATGACTGGGTTTACTTTACCCGGCATAATAGATGAGCCAGGTTGTAGGGCTTCAAGTTCTATTTCGCCTAATCCTGCAAGAGGGCCTGAGTTCATCCAGCGTAGGTCGTTCGCTATTTTCATTTGTGCTACAGCGAGTACTTTTAATTGCCCAGATAGTGCAACAATGGCATCTTGCGACCCAATATTGTAAAAAAAGTTATTGCTTGGCGAAAACTGTATACCTACATTTTTAGTCAGGTTCTTGCTAAATACATCAGCAAACTTTGGGTCGGCATTAATACCTGTACCAACAGCTGTGCCGCCTTGTGCAAGCTCACATACCCGTTCGAGTGAACGGTCAATGCCCGTAGTAGCATGATTAATTTGAGATTGCCATGCATTAAGAGTTTGCTCGAATGTAACAGGCATCGCGTCCATTAAGTGGGTGCGACCCGTTTTAACAATAGCGCCTATCTCGCTCTTTTTATTCTCTAAATGTTGCGATAACTTCTCAAGGGCGGGCAGTAATGATTTTTTTACCGCGAAAGCACTGCTTAGTGCGATAGCTGTAGGGATTACATCGTTTGAGCTTTGCCCCATATTTACATCATCATTGGGATGTACAGGCTCCTGTTGAGTACTGGCAATAGTTGCTATTACTTCATTGGCGTTCATATTAGAGCTAGTTCCTGAGCCAGTTTGAAAGACATCAACAGGAAACTGATCAGAATGCTCACCATTAATAATCGCTTGGCAAGCATGCTCTATTGCGGTTGCCTTGGTTTTATCAAGATGCCCTAGCTCATAGTTACTTTGTGCTGCAGCTTGTTTTATATATGCCAGTGCTTTTATAAATTGCGCTGGCATAGTAAGGGAGCTAATAGCAAAGTTATTAACAGCGCGCTGCGTTTGCGCTTGATATAAAGCGTTAACAGGTACTTGTAACCCGCCCATACTGTCTGATTCTGTTCTAAAGTTGCTCATTGATCTGCTCCTTAAAAAGGGTTGAATTCGTGACTAAGAATACGAGCTTCACGCTCAAGTAATAAAAATTTAGCACGACTATTGTGGCTTATGTAGAAACGCTTTAATGCAAGTAATGGTTTGTGTAGCTGGTGTAGGCATTGTTTGCGAATTGCATTATGAGTAAGAGGGTCGCACATTTTATTTATAATTTCATTGTGTGTGCGTCTATATAATGAGCGACAAGCATTGGATCATGCAGACCTGGCCTTTTGCAATTAAATGCAAGAGTTTGTTGATAGTTATGTAAGGCGTGATTTGAAGACATAAAAAAACCGATCCAACTAATGATAATAGTTATCATTACATTCAATCGGTTTCAGTGTAAATAGTTATTATAAAAATTATCTACGGCGTGAATTTTAATTATAGCCGAGAATAAATATCTGGTCTGTCTCATGTTTAGTGATCGCCTTTTGATTATGTTTTGGATGAGAAAGTAAATCAATTACTGTTGCTCTCATATCAAGGGTTTCACTGTGATCATCGGTACTTTTTTCGGTGATAGCTACTGCTGCATCAACAGCGGTATAGGGAGGCATATGCATAATTTTATCCTTTTGTGATTAGTTAATTAACCCTTAAATGGGTCAATTATGTTGCTGCATAATACATACCAATCAAGCCTGCTATATCTAACTACATGATTATAATTAACTTAATAAATAAAACATAATTAGTCACGACAACATATTACAAATTTGCTTTACTATTGTGCAAATATCCACAATTTTGGTGCACTCAATGACAAAGCCATTTTCACAAGCATGTGAAAACAATAAAGGCCCTATTTTAGAGCATTTAAACAGCGCGTTAAAAAACGTTAAAACAGTATTAGAAGTTGGTTCTGGAACAGGTCAGCATAGTGTGTTTTTTGCTGAAAAATTACCTTATCTACAATGGTATACAAGTGATCGTGTCATTAATCATGAAGGTATTAGGCTATGGCATAGTGAAGTGAATTTAGCTAATTTACATGCCCCTATTGAGCTTGATTTAAACCAGCCTTGGCCTATCGAAAAAGTAGATGCAATATATACTGCGAATACATTTCATATTGTAAGTTGGTTATTAGTTGAACGTTTTTTTGACGGGGTTAAACGTCACTTAAATGATGAGGGGATTGTGTGTATTTATGGTCCTTTTAAGTACAAAGGTGAGTACACTAGCCAAAGTAATCAAGAGTTTTGCGCCTTTTTAACTGAGCGAGATCATTTAAGTGGTATAAGAGATTTTGAAGCTGTTTTATTATTGGCCAAGCAAGCAGGGCTTTCGCTTATGAGCGATCATGCTATGCCTGCTAATAACCAGTTACTCGTTTTTAAACGGCAATAACGATGTGCAATGTGCTTTGTAAAGTGCAATATGCTGGCGCTCTCGAGACAGGTAATCCTCAATAGCACTGCTAAAGTCATTGTTAACAATATGGTGGGCTGAAAAAGTAGTAACGGGTTCAAACCCCCTCGCTATTTTATGCTCCCCTTGTGCACCTGAATGAAAGCAGCCGAGTTTATGTTTAATGGCAAACTCTATACCTTGGTAATAACATAGCTCAAAGTGAAGTGCGTCAATATTTTCGCTTGCCCCCCAGTACCTGCCGTAAAGAGTGTTTTCACCAATTAAACTGAGTGTTGCAGCGATGACTTGACCGTCTTTTTTGGCAAGCATAATAACCAGCTGCGATGCCATAAGTGCATGCAAAAGGGTAAAAAATTCACTGTTTAGATAGCCTAAATGCCCTGAACGTTTTAGATAGGTGCGCTGATAAAATTCGCAAAACAGCTGCATTATTTCAGGTGTGATATCTGAACCCTTTAGCCATTCAATAGCAATATTTTGGTGTATTATTTTAGCGCGTTCTTTTTTTAGCGATCTACGTTTACGCGAGTTTAGCGTTGATAAAAAGTCGTCAAAAGTATCAAACCCTTTATTAAACCATTGAAATTGAACGCCCTCTCTGAGCATCGCGTGCTGCTTAGTGAGTAATGTTGCTTGTGTTTGATCGCAAAAGTTTATATGCCAACCAGACCATCCTTGCTCAATGCTATGTGTGCAGAGTTGCTCTGTAATATAGTTGTATACGGCGGTGTGGTTTGTATGATGAATGGCAATACGTTTACCTTCAATTGGGCTAAATGGCACACCTGATAGCCATTTAGGATAGTAATGCAAACCATTTTTTTCATATGCTTCAGCCCATGCCCAATCAAATACATACTCACCATAAGAATGGCTTTTTACATAACCAGGTGCAAGCGCAATTAAGTTACTCCCTTCATATACAGCTAAATGATAGGGCTGCCAGCCACTTTGCTGTGTTACACATTGGCTTTGCTCTAAGGTGTATAAAAAGGTATGTTGAGTAAAAGGTTCATCACCAAAAAAAGCATGCCATTGCGCTTGGTCTATTTCATTAATATTTTTAAACCATCGATGAGAAAAGCTTTTCATGATGTCGACCTTGTAAATATTGAGTGCTTAATTGTGGCTCTAATTTGTAATTCCATTGGCACTTATTTTACTTCTAAGCTTCAATTTATTTTTTCAGAGCTTTTAATAGTCACTTATTAAAGCGGTGTTTCACGATGCGATTAGGCTAATTGTGTGATTATACGCCACGCGAAAACATAATAACTCAGTCACGTAGCGTGATGGTAACAATTTTTTGGGTGCTATTTAGTAACTGTTTTTACAAACTGACTCAAGCACTCGGTCAGTTTTGCAAGTTCTATGGGTTTTGCTAAATGTTCGTTAAAGCCTGCTTTTTTAGCTTTAATTTTATCTTCTGGCATGGCATCTGCTGTTAGCGCAATGATGGGTAATGTATGTTGCGATTTAAACGCTCGAACTAATTCTGTTGCTTTATAGCCATCCATAACAGGCATCTGGCAATCCATTAGTACTAAATCAAAATGTTGTTCTTTGATTATATTTACAGCCTCTTCACCATTTTCAACCAAGTGAGGAATGATACCTAAAGATCCCAACATCGCTTTTATTACCATTTGATTCACAGGATTGTCTTCTGCGACCAAAATATTTAAAGACGTAATATCAATATCTTTTGATATGGCTTCTGGCTCTATATCAGGCTCTGTTGTTGTTAAGTTAACGGCAAACGTAAAGGTTGACCCTTCACCCAACTCGCTTTTTAAATTAAGTGTTCCCCCCATTAGCAAACATAATTCTTTAGCTATTGTTAAACCAAGGCCAGTACCACCAAATTTTCGTGAGGTTGAGCTGTCAGCTTGGGTAAACGCGTTAAATAAGGTGTTGTGTTGGTTTTTTTCAATACCTATGCCAGTATCTGATACTGCAATGCTTAGTTTTACCTTATTGGCAGACACAAACTCTGTATCTATATCGAGCGTAACGCTTCCTTCGTTAGTAAATTTAATCGCATTACTACATAAGTTAAGTAGTACTTGTTCTATGCGCATTGCATCGCCTACAAACCAGGTATCAACAGGTAAATTACATTTGACCATCCACTCAATGTTTTTATTTTTCGCACTTTGCTCAAACATAGTGTCAATGCGCGTTACAAGTACTTTTGGATCAAACGCAATGGACTCTAGTATTAAATGTTGTGACTCTATTTTTGAAATATCAAGAATGTCGTTTATTAGGTTTAATAGGCTGTTTGAAGAGGAGTAAATTTTTTTAATGTAGCTGAACAGTTTTTGAGCATCATCACCTTTTTTTGCAAGTGACGATAGGCCAATAATGGCATTTAATGGGGTGCGTATTTCGTGACTCATATTAGCTAAAAATTGGCTTTTAGCGCTATTGGCTAAGTCAGACTGTTTTTTGGCTTTTACAAGCGAGCTTGTTCGTTCTGCAACTTGGCGGCTAAGCTCTAGTTGCTGCTGGTTAAATAGCATTAACACTACAATAATAAGTAAACACACAGCGGTTTGCAGCATAAGTAAAAATAAAGACATTTCAATGTTTTGCTGAGAAACGTAGTTTTCTTTAAGTGCTAATTTTATTATCCATTGTTGCCCTCCAAAGTTAATATTGAATGACATTAACTGGCTTTGGGTTGCTTGCTTAAAGTTTTGAGAGTCGTTACTGTAAAAAGCGGGTTTATTTTCATCTTCAAACACATCAATAGAAAACATTTCAAATTGCTGTTGTGTAATAGCTTGTTCAATAATTTTATGCGCCAAAAATACACCGGTGGCATAACCCTTTATATTTTCATTTTGACCATAAACAGGCGCAAATAGTAGATAGGCGGGTGTTGGCGTTTTTGTTTGGACTAATTGAATGATTTTAGTACTGATAGGTAAATATTTGATAGCTGGATTTTGCAAAGATGCTTTTCTATCTGGGTTTGAATATACATTAAAGCCAATAGCATTTTGGTTACTTTTTAAGGGTGCTATGTATTTAACGACTACTAGAGGGTCATCATCTTCGAGAGGATCACCAACAATGTTTATATTTTGCCGATAAATTGTTGACATTATATTGCTTAGTGTTTGGCGCTGCGCTTGTGTTATTTGTACATTCCAAGACAATGCTTTAATAAATGAATGTTTTTCTAGTAGCTTATTTGCTGACGCGTAAAAGTCTTGCTCATTAAACTCAGGTGATGATTGTACTTGGCTTGCTAAGCTTTGCACGGCGATAATACTTTGATTTATATACCTGTATAAACTGTTTTCAATAACTTCAACTTCTCGCTCTGCAATTTTAATTGTGTTTTTGCTATTTTCACGCTCATAAAGTTTTGCCGTAAGTGCTACAGATATAAACAAAATAGAGCACACAGCAATGGTTTCAAAGGCAAAGACTTTGCGTTGCCCTGATGCTTTGGGCAGTAACGACAATAGAAAAGGAGAAGCAATGAGTACTCCAAGGATATCCCCAAACCACCAATAAGTGACGTGTTGCCAATGGTTGTTTACGTTGTAGAGTGGGTTAAAGTGACTTAATGCATATACACCAATATTTGACGAAATTAAGCTTACTAAAACAGCGACTACAGCAATAAAGTAAGCAATATTTTTACGTTTGCTAAAGTAGAGAGGATTTCCCAGCCAATACTTTAATAGCGCAGCGCCTGTCATAGCTTGAAGGATCACGCCAAAGGCAATGTACATGGCTTGGTTAAACGTGTTTCCCACGAGCATTAATTCATGTGCCGAGTGGTCAAATATGGTTAAGTTAAATAAAATTGCTGCGGCAAATAAAGGGGGTATAAAACGCCACCACCATATATAGCAACCAACTAAAGCAATACCTGCCGGTAGCCAGATAGGGACTATTTGCGAGTTAAATGCAAACGCAGTAAGCCCAACACCCAGTAAATAATAAGCGAGGGCAAATAATATGTAGAAAATAATTGATTGAGAGTTTGAGGCGAATATTTTCACATAATATCCATATATTTATGTTTTGGTTTTTAAAATATTAGTATAGCTAACAACACTTTATTTGCAGCACTATTACAACGGAAGCTGCTTTTTAGTAAATGATTGCTTAAGTACCACCGTTGACTCTATGTTAGCGATACAGCTTAAGCCACCTAGCTGATGCTTAACAAATTGTTCATAGCTTTCAAGATCGTTGGCAATAATTTTCAATAAATAATCATAACTACCTGATATTACACTGCACTCTAATACATGAGAAAGTTTTTCTACGGATTGTTCAAATTGATCTGCCGCGCTAACTGAATTTTGATTTAACCTAATAAAAGCATACACCAATACATTGAGATCAAGCGCTTTAGGATTTATTGCAGCGTGATAGCCCGTAATAATATGTTCTTTTTCTAGTTTTTTAATCCGTCTTAAACAGGGAGTATCAGATAGGCTAATTGTATTTGCGAGGTCAGACACCGATATTCTGGCGTTTGCTTGCAGAGTAATTAGTATTTGCTGATCTTTTTTATCTAACATATTTTGGTAACTACTTTTGTTTTTTTAGTGATTTCCCCTAAGTATAGGCTTTTTTATACATTTTTTTGACGATTTACGCTCGCACGACTCTGTTAGCATTTAAATATAAAAATAATAGAGCAAAATAATGAATACACATACGGCCACATTTGATGATTGGATACGCACTGAATTTGTAGAGATAAATACAGAATTAGAGCAGCTTTATTGGCAGCAATTCGATAAAGCAAATGTTGAAGGTGTTGGTGAGAAATTAAAGCAGCAATTAAAAAGGCAAGGCAATGTATTAATTTCACACTTGTTAGCCGAAGGAAATACCGATCAAGGGTTTGATCGTGCATTTGATTTATTAGGCAATGTTGGGTTATTTATGGCTGCATGTCGCCGCCATGAAATAACTGAGCCCAGTAGAGAAACTACTTCACCTTTGGTAGAGGCATCGGCATTGGCAATGCATATTGGTGCGTCTATTGGTGTAACACCGCGGTTTGCTACCGCGCATTTAACCACCCACAATAAAGCTGTTAATGGCACCTATAAGCGCTTTACTAATTTACCTGATGAAAAACTTTTTTTAGATTATAACACTCAAGGTATTTTAGCCTACAAGCGAGCAAGTGATGCCTTATTAAAGATAGTACCACTGGGTATTTCGCACCCTTTGTGTGGTGAATTACTAAAGGCTGCAAAGTACGCGCTCATTAATGTAATTGAATCTAACAATGCACTTTACACACAATTAGATACAGATCGTTTTTTTAACTGCGTTCGCCCTTACTACAAACCATACCGTGTTGGTAAAGAGATTTATCGAGGTGCAAACGCAGGCGATTTTGCCGGAATTAACGTAATTGATATGTTGCTTGGTCTTTGTAGTGCAAATGAGCCAAGCTACTCACAAATGCTGGTGGATAAGTTTTTGTATATGATGCCAGAAGATCAGCAAATATTAAGAGAGTCAATGCGAATACAAAGCTTTATGGACGATTTTTTACAGGCGCATCAATATAAAAATAGCAACTGGTTTAAATCACATGGAAAGCTATTTATGCAAGTATGTAAGTTACATGGTGACACAGCAATCGGACATCATAACCAATTAGTAGAAAAATTTATTGCGCAACCGTCAAAGCAAATGCAAGAGCAACATTTAAGTAAAGTAACGGCAAGTGGACCGCCACTTCATGTATTACTCGATTCGTTAGAAAAGTTGAGGGATAGACGCGCTGCGGCAAAAAGGGACGATATAAAAACGCGGTTTGATGATCTCAATTCATTAAAAGAGTGGGTGAAGTAATATGCTTAAAAATGATTTTTGTATATCTGAAGGTTGCTACTTTTTAAGCCACTCCGTCGGCAGGCCACTAAAAAGTTCTCAACAGTACTTTACAGAGCACTATCTATCACCATGGCAAGATTCAAATAAAGAGCCATGGCAACAATGGTTACCTCAAATAGATGCGTTTACTTCTGCACTAGGTAAGTTATTTAATTCGCCAAGTTCACAATTTTGCCCGCAAGTTAACTTATCAAGCGGTTTAACTAAGTTAGTTATGTCGCACCCTCAATTACAACAAGCACGCTGCAAAGTGCTTATGGCACAAAGCGACTTTCCAAGTATGGGGTTTGTAATGCAAAAGGCGTTACCGCGTTGTGCAGAAATAACGTTTATTCCTGAAGAAGAAGACCTAAGCGATATAGCTGTATGGGAGCGTTATTTAACATCCGATATAGATATGGTGTTTGTAAGCCATGTTTATTCAAATACGGGGGTTCAAGCACCGATAAGCGATATTGTACTACGCAGTAAGATGACTAATAGCCTTTCAATAATTGATGTGGCGCAATCTGCTGGAGTGTTGCCTATTGATTTAACAACGCTTGATGCCGATTTCATGATTGGCTCAAGTGTTAAATGGTTGTGCGGCGGGCCAGGTGCAGCCTACTTATGGGTTAATCAAAACCAGCTGGAGCAGTGTAAGCCAAAAGATGTAGGGTGGTTTTCTCATGAAGACCCCTTTGAGTTTAATATTAACCATTTTAGTTATCATCACAGCGCGCTGAGATTTTGGGGAGGCACCCCTTCTATAGCCCCGTACGTGATTGCTGTGAATAGTATAAATTACTTTGCAGATCTGACAGTTAGAAAGGTAAGAGAGCATAATCTCGCGATGATTTCGAATATTCATCAGCATTTAAGTGAATTTGTTGTATCACCAATACAAAGCAATCAATGTAGTGGTACCGTTATTTTGTTTTTTAAGAATAAACAGCAGCAAATATTAGCAGCGCTGGGTAAAGCAAACATGAGTGTTGACGAGCGCAAACACGGAATACGAGTCTCACCGCATATTTACACAACGAAAAAAGATGTAAACGCGCTTATCAATACCATAAAGCAAGCGCTTAAGGAATTTGACTAAGCAACTGCTTTCGTTGACGTAAAGCATCTATTTGTTGTTGTGTACGCGTAACCTTTGATTCATATGCGCTGGTAATTGGCGCTGTTTTTTTAGCAATGGCGTCAGCAATAGAAGAGGCGCCTAACCGGTTAGCCTGATCTTGTGTAACATAGCTAGCTTGCTTTACCTGCTCTTGGTAGGTTTTTTCTGTTTGTTTAAGTGTTAATTGTAGCTTGTTTATTTCACGTTCTATTTGCTGAACTTCTAAAAAATTGTCTACTGAACTATCGGTAACATTATTTGCTTGAGTGGGGCTTTTATAGGCTTCAATTATATTGATTTCTTTTAGTGTGATCTGTTCGGCATCTTTTGAGCAAGGTGTTTGGCTAAAGGTAGGAACACCTTTAATTACACACTTGTATACCGTTGTATTTTGCGAAAAAGAAAAAAAAGGTAGCGCTGTGCATGTAATTAACAATATGAACCTGTTCATAGCAAACCTAAAGTGGCTATCGTTTTAGTAATAATGCACTAAGTGATAGCGGGTTACAATTTGTTTAATTTTTATAAATTTTAGGCACAAAAAAAACCACAATTAAGTGGTTTATATAGTATGTGGTGGAGAGGGAGGGATAGACTTGCTTACATCCATGTAATCAATCGCTGTGCGACGCTTGCAGCGGCCCAAAATGTTCCAGACATTTTGTCGAACCCTGTCGAGGGTCTCACCCTCCAATTTAGTATTAGTGTTAAAATTTAGGCACAAAAAAACCACAATTAAGTGGTTTATATATAGTATATGGTGGAGAGGGAGGGATTCGAACCCTCGATAGAGCTACAAACTCTATACTCCCTTAGCAGGGGAGCTCCTTCGGCCACTCGGACACCTCTCCAACGCATAACCGGTTGTATTGATGATATAAAAAACCACCAATTAAAATATGGTGGAGAGATAGGGATTTGAACCCTAGATAGGCTACAAACCTATGCCGGTTTTCAAGACCGGTGCATTCGACCACTCTGCCATCTCTCCGTGACGCAGAATAATACTTAGGTGATGGGGGTGTGTAAATAGCAAAATGTCTGTTTGCCTAAAAAATAGACGTAAATACGTGTTTTTTTACAAATTAGGGGAAATTAAGGCAATTATTAATAAAATAAAGAGGTTGCAGCAAACTGTGGGAGCTAAAAAAGAGACTTTTTAGTGGTTGGGTGTTTGCTGCACCGAATAAATAACCATGGTTGGGTGATTATTTATATTGCGCTGCGCCGCCAAGTGCTAATTTTTTTCCAAGCGTATTAAGTCTAGCTAGCATTTTTGCTTTTCGGTTGGTTGGTTTAACTGCAATTTGTGTGTTTGCTGTTTGGTTTAATGTATTTATAGGGTTCATCACTTGGCTCCGGTTTAGGTCTGTTGAAAACATGCGCATTTTGCATGCAAAGTGTACAAAAATAAAACGATAAAAATTACCTGTGAGGCATTAGTTATTTTTATCTGAAGTGCTAATTGTTAATCAAATGTTTAATTGTGTTTTTTCTGTTTTTTAATTTTTATTTTACTCGGTTATTTTTTAGTTTGTTGTTTTAAATGTATTTTTACTAGTTTTGTTTTTTATTTATGCATATTCGATTGTTTTAAATGGGTAATTATTCAGATTATTTTATTTAGGTTTTTAATCATTGTGTTTGTAGTGTTTTTTATTGCAGCTAGTAGTTATGTTTATCGCAATAAAAATCGTCAATAATTTGATATTTAAAATAGTAATTGACTTAAAAATACGATTTTTTAATAGAGTGCTTCTCTAATAAATAAAAAGCGCCTGCTATGAGGCAGGCGCTTTAGTGTTAGTTACGTTTAAACGTGTCTAACTGGGGATGGAGCCTCTCAGCTTTTTGCTAAGGGCATAAATTTTGAAGCAAATTGCTTGCTGAATATTTTAGTCTTGCTTAGCCACTAAAAATTGGATGATTAAATCTTTAGTGTTATCAAAAACAGGGGGGCATATGAGTTAAATTTATGTCCATAAAACGCTGCTTTCATCTTTATTATTTATAACGATAAATAACGAACGCAGTCTATGTTTGTATAAAGCCATAAAGTTGTTTACTTAGGCAAGTAATAACTAGACCAATGACCCTTATTCTGAGCCGAACAACATAAACGAGAAAAAAGAGACAGAACAGATACAAAAAAGCAGCATTCAATGAAATAAAATGCTGCTGAAGGGATGTTAAATATAGTGAGTTAATTGCGGGTTATTTAACGTGTTTAAAGGTAAATAATTGATAACCTTCTAGCTCAGGAACTAACGTTACTAGCTGCTCTTCTTGTTTTGCAATTTCAGCAAAATTACCGCATAACGAATTAGCTCGTTGCTCTAAGTTGTTCGCGTGTAACTCTACTTTCTCTTCAATTTGTGCGCCCATATTTTCCATGCGTTCTTCGAATGCATCCATATCGCCGCCAGAACCTAATAACTCCGATCCAAGCGCGACCAGGATACTACCCATAGATTGCATGACTGCTGATTCAACGGCTGTTTCTATTTGTTTTTCAAACTGATGCTCAAAGTTTTCACCAAATTGGTTAAAACTTTGCTGGCCCATAACAAAGGTGCCTTCTTGATAAAACGTGTTTTCTACTTCTACGCGTATATCGTCCATTAACGATGACATATCGTCTAAGCCATTAATGTTAAAAGCATTACCGACTTCTTCTAAAGCAACACCGGCGATTTTTACGCCGTCTAATGCAATATTAGCGACTTCGGGTAGCTGTATACGTAAGCTATCAGAGTATTGAGTAAGAGCTTGGCGTTGTAAGTTATTAAGCGCTACAAACTCACCGTTTACCATTAAATCGCCATTGCTGTTGAATTGCATAGCTTGGTTTTTTGCTGTAAAAATTTCTAGTTCGTTTGGCTTGATGCGAACATCATTTTTAAACTCTACGTCGCATTGATCGTTGCTAAATGAAATTGTTGAATCATTATCGTTGTGTGCCATAGCAACAGGTGTACAGATTAATGCGCTAACTAATAGTAATTTTTTCATGTGATGACTCTATTTTTTGTTGATAACAAATAACTAATAACAAGTTTGGTGCCACTATTTTTTTATCAACAAAAGCAATGGCTTGTGTTTTTTGCTGGGTTTAAAGGTCTGTTTGGTTTTTATTATTAGACTATATTTTGGTGAAATTAACCAATGAATATAAATTTATAAAAAAAATTTATCGATACGATAAAAAACTCTCACTTTCCACAATTGCAATTTAGCGCTATTTATTCACATTAATGACATGAAGGCTATTTACTATGGCTTTGTGGCTTTACTTTGATGCTAATTTGTACAGCATATTGGTGTTAAATTTTTTAATTTACCAATTACATTAATTAAAGCGTAATTGGTCTCAAACACTTTATGGAGTGGGTTGTGGGTAAGACATTTAGTTACGATGCGCTAGATGATGATTTTGTTGAAGACGAATACGAAATGGTCGGTCGAAATCAACACGATAAAAACAAGCAAAAGGTTAAGAAAAAGTTGGAAGACTACCTTGAGCAAAAACGCTTGCGCAAAAATCTAGGCGAAGATGACTTAAGCGATTACATTGATTAAATTGCACTAGTATAAATACAATACCAATTAATAACGGCAGCTAAGTGCACAGATAAGTACGCTTAAGCAGTTGTTACATTGGCAATAAAGAGGCTAATAGCCTCTTTATTACTTTTTACTGCGTGCTTTTAGCCTTACTTAATGCTTTTTGTATAGTGAGCTCTATCTTTTCTGGCTTAGTAAAAGGGGCATAGCGCTTAATTGGCGTGCCATCGGCTGCAATTAAAAACTTAGTGAAATTCCATTTTATTTTTCGAGTTAAAAGCCCCGGTAATGCTGATTTTAAAAATCGAAATACAGGGTGTGCATTTTTACCATTCACATCAACTTTGTCTGTTATTAAAAAGCTGACTCCATAATTTATTAAGCACCCTTGCTCTATTTGCGACGCATCTCCAGGTTCTTGTTGGCCAAATTGATTGCACGGAAAGCCTATAATCACAAGTCCTTGACTGGCGTACTTTTCATGAAGCGCTTGTAAAGATGCGTACTGGTAAGTAAATCCGCATTTACTTGCAGTATTAACAATGAGTACAACTTTTCCCTCAAAGTCATCAAAGTTAATAGGTTGGCCTTGTAGACTTGTTGCGCTTAATTGATGAAACTTTTGCATGGTGGCTTCTTATTATTGTTGTTAGGCATATTTTAACGCGGTAAAGGTTTTACATAAAGTATAAAGTTTATTCGTGGAGCGAGGTGTGTGACCTAACGGCCTTGGTATAGTTTGAGCTAAATTTTGCGTATTGATTATACCTAATTCCACATCCTTGTCGGTGAAAAATAATAAACAATCCTCTGGCTGCTAAAACTTAACTTTAGAGGGTAATAAGCCCTAATTTAAAATTAGAAACAAACCCATACCGGCAAGTGTTGTGTAATAAATGTTGTGTGTTTTATAAGCTACAATAATGGCTACAATAGCGGCGCTTAAGTAAGGGTTTTGCCAATGTAGGTTTATGCCTTCTTCACCCAAAAATACAATAGGAACCCAAATAGCGGTAAGCACGGCAGGTGCACTAAAGCTTAAAAATTGCTGCATTTTAGGGCCTACTTTAAACGGCAGTGCACGGTGTAAAAATAAATAACGCGTAAAAAACGTAATGCAGGCCATGAGTAAAATAGTGGTCATCATGTTTTAGTGTCCTTTTTCGCTGTTAGCCTTGCCGTTGAATAACCTGCACTCATTGCTAATAATGCGGAGCACACTAGCCATAATTCAAACCCTGTGCTTTTTAACCACGTAGCAGTAATACCTGCCACAGTAACAGTCACTAAAGAGGCGGTATTTTTAATACCTGGAATAACTAAGGCGATAAAAGTAGCTGCAATTGCAAAGTCGAGCCCTAAGTTAGTTAAATCAGGAAGCATAGATCCTGCAACAATGCCTATTAATGTCCATATATTCCATGCGATGTAAAAACTAAAGCCTGCACTAAGCGCATAAACTAAACGCACTTTTGTGCGATAAGCTTTGCGGTGATGAGAAAACGCAAATAATTCATCGGTTAATACAAAGCTAACAGGTAGGCGCCATCGCATTGGTTGATCTATGACTTTATGCCTAACAGCAAGTCCATATAAAAAATGCCGAGAGCTAATTATAAACGTGGTGAATAATATGGTAAGTAAGGGGGTGTTACCCGCCATAAGTTCAATAGCGACAAGTTGAGCTGAACCTGCAAAGACCAGTAACGACATGGCTTGTGTTTCAAGAGCTGTAAACCCATTTTGAATAGCTAAAGAGCCGCAGAGTATTCCCCATGGAATAACGGCTAAGCAAAGCGGAAGCATATCTAAAAAGCCTTTTATTATCGCTTTTTTAACTGGTTGCATAGCATTTACCTTGCTGGCTTGTAGAATGGCAGATAACGACACCTTATTATGAGGTTGATTAGCATTTTAATAATACTGTTTTTTAGAGGGTAAACACAATGACGACGATAAAAGTATGGGATGGGTTTATACGGTGTTTTCATTGGCTGTTAGTCATTAGTATTGCTGTTTTATATTTTAGTGTAGAAGAAGGCATGATTGAGCTGCATTTTGTTGCTGGGTTCTTTATTTTAGCGCTCATTGTTACGCGAATAGTATGGGGGATTGTGGGTAGTAGAACAGCAAAATTAAGTGGCTTGTTTCACTCACCTAAGGCTGTGTTACAGGGGCTTAAAAAACCGATTGACACCATTGGACACTCTGCTCCTGGCAGCTATATGGTTCTTGCTTTTTTTACGCTTATATTAACGCAATTAATTACCGGGTTGATGAGTAGCGACGGTATTTTAACTGACGGCCCGCTTGTTGAATATGTATCGAGTGATACGGTCGATTTTGCTAATTGGCTGCATCACCTCAATTTTGACATATTGCTGTATGCAATAGGCTTGCATATAGCGGCAATTGTTGTGTACAAGATTAAAGGTAAGCCTTTAGTAAAAGCAATGATTACTGGAGAAAAAGCATCAAAATCAAACAGTGTACAAAGCTCCGTAACTAAGTCGCCTTGGCTCGCGTGGGCTATATTTGCAGGCTTACTAATTGTACTCGCATTTACTTGGGGGCAAGAGCCTTTGCAGTACTTATTTGGATAAATTTAGCTTTTAAAGTGGTCCTTAATTACTGGTTGTAGAACTCGGTTACATTCTTTTGTTTGATTGTTGGGGAGTGGGTACTTATAATTAGCACTTCCTTGGCAAGTTAATGGTTTGCAGTATTACTTGTTATTGGTGCTTGTTGTTTATTCATAATGAATAAACTATGTCACTCTTAAGGTGTAGCCGTGTTTATGCATACGTCGTTGGCCTGCGGGGAATGGTCAACAATTGGTTGCTTAAATCATCATACTCAATTATTTATTGGTGATGTGGTGAAAGTAACTTTTTATGACATGCAAGGAGAGCTAATTAGCTTATCGTTTGATTTTAAAATTACTTCATTTGAACAAGGGGAGCCTCACGCTTGGCCGCGTTTGATAGCAGAATACATTAATGTTCACATTCCTTTGGTTAGTGCAGGAAAAATGACTGAACACGGTTTAGTAGTCGCTTATCGGAATAATAAAATCTTTGCATTGCAAAGTAGCGGTATATGCAAAGCGCATATTGATTTTCATTGTATTGCAAAATGCGACGATCGTGACGTGAGTACTCAACGCTTGTATGAGTATGTTTACCCTGAGCATAGTGAACGCTATAACGCAGGTACTAAGGTGTTACAGCCTAAAGATGGTTGCATATATCAATGTAGGCCTTGGCCTTTTAACGAGTTTTGTCGAAAAGCAAAGGATAAACAGTCAATATTTGAACCAGGGATAGGTAAAAGTTGGGCTATGGCTTGGCTGCAATTATAAATTAGTTAATTACATGTTTCTTCCCATAGGTATTACAGGTTTAGGAATAAATCGGTTGCCTTTAAGCCCACTCAACTATTGAGTGGGCTTTTTTATTTTTATGATAAACTGCGAGCATTATTACTTCTTTAATTTGGTTTATTTGTGCCTAGTTCAGACTACTCTTTACGCTTGTTGCCTCATTTCCCTGTTGCTGAAAAGCAGCCCCACACATTAACTACACATAATAAAAAAAGAACCGACCATTACTATTGGATGCGTGATGATGAGCGCAAAAATGAAAAAGTACTCGCACATTTACAAGCCGAAAATAACTATTGCGATGAGCAATTAGCATGTATTAAACCCTTGCAAAATACCTTATTCGAAGAGTTAAAAGCGCGTATTGTAAAAGACGACAATTCCGTGCCCGTCAAAGATGGAAAATACTGGTATCACTCTGAAGTGCGCGGTGACGATGAATATGCGCGTCATTATCGTAGCACAAGTATTAAAGCTGAAAATAAAGCCCTTTTGCTAGATGTAAACGAACTTGCACAAGATTTTGAATTTTTTGACCTTGGGGAAGTTGCATTAAGCCCTAATGAGCAGCTTATGGCATATTCACAAGATACTGAGGGTCGCCGTATTTATAACGTTCGTTTTAAAAATATATCAACAGGTGAAATGCTCACTGATGAGCTTGAAAATACAGAAGGGCAAGTTGTTTGGGCAAACGACAATAAAACCGTTTTTTATGTTAAAAAAGATCTGCAAACTTTATTAGGGTACCAAGTATTTAGGCATGAGCTGGGAAGTGCGCAAAGCCAAGACGTGTTGGTGTATGAAGAGCAAGACAGCAGCTTTTTTATGGGACTGGGTAAAAGCCGAGATGAAGCGCTAATTATAATTGATTTGGCGTCTACTGAGTCCAACGACACATGGGTGCTTGATGCCAATAATCCGCAAGGTCAATTTAGCGCACTCATGCAAAGAGAAGAGGGCCATGAGTTTGATATCGATAAGTTAGGTGACACATTTTATATTGTCACGAACTGGCAAGCTAAAAACTTTAGATTGATGACTGCAACCGAGCAGACCATTGCAGATAAAACTCAGTGGCAAGAGCATACAGCCCACAGGGAACATGTATTACTTGAAGGCGTTGAGCTTTTTAATGATTTTTTAGTCCTCAGCGAACGAGAGCAAGGACAAGCACGTTTTGTTGTAGTAAATAAAGAAGGCAAGCGTATGGCGCTTGAGTTTGACGATCCTTGCTATTACGCTGCTGTTGCAATGAACCCAGAGCCCAATGTTAAAACGGCGCGCATTTATTACTCAAGCTTAACCACTCCAGGTTCTTTGTACGATGTTGACCTTATAACGGGTGAAAAAACATTGCTTAAACAGCAAAAGGTATTAGGTGACTTTAAAGCCACAGATTATAAGTCTGAGCGGCTGATGATTACTTCGCGTGATGGCGTCAAAATACCTGCTTCTGTTGTATACCGAAAAGATAGTTTTAAAAAAGATGGCACCAACCCATTGTTTCAATATGGGTATGGGGCTTATGGTTACACCATTGATCCGAGCTTCTCTAGCACGTCGCTCAGCTTACTTGACCGTGGTTTTGTTTATGTCATTGCACATGTGCGTGGTTCCGAAATGCTAGGCCGCAATTGGTATGAGCAAGGTAAAAAAACACATAAACAAAATAGTTTTAGTGATTTTATCGACGTAACAAAAGCGCTGGTTGAACAAAAATACTGTGATAGCAGCAAAGTATTTGCATCCGGTGGTAGTGCGGGTGGCTTGCTTATGGGGGCGGTGCTGAATCAAGCTCCACAGTTATATTGTGGTGTAGGGTGTCATGTGCCATTTTTAGATGTACTCACCACTATGTTGGACGAGAGTATTCCACTGACCACCAATGAGTACGATGAATGGGGAAACCCAAACGATCCACAGTTTTATAATGTAATAGATGCGTATTCGCCTTATGACAATATAAGCGCACAAAATTATCCTAATATATTAGTCACTACCGGCCTACATGACTCGCAAGTGCAGTACTGGGAGCCCATGAAGTGGGTTGCTAAAATGCGAGAATACAAAACAGATAATAATATATTGGTATTTAAAACCGATATGGACGCAGGTCACGGCGGCGCATCTGGACGCTTTAAAAGCTTGGAAGAAAAAGCACTTGAAATGGCATTTTTTATTGCGTTGGTTAAATGATACATTTTGTTAAATAAACAAAAAAGCCTCAGTGGTAGCTGAGGCTTTCAAAATCAGAATAACGTTTAGCTTAATCCAAATAAGCTTTTAGCATCCAAACTAGTTTTTCTTGTTCAGAGATGTAGTCTCCCATTAATGATGCTGTACCTTCATCGCCTGCATCACCCGCTTGGTTTAAAATCTCACGTTGCTTTTTAATTAATGTACTGTAGCCCGCTAATATATTTTCTACGGCTGTAACACCATCACTTATGCCTTTTGCTTCTTTTATTTCACTTACTTCAAGGTAATCTGAAAATGCATGTAGCGGCGCGCCATCGAGCGTTAAAATACGCTCTGCAATCTCGTCAACTTTCAAAAGTAACAGGTTATAAATTTCTTCAAACTTAACGTGTAATTCAAAAAAGTTACGGCCTTTGATGTTCCAGTGAAAACCACGAGCATTCATATACTGTATTTGGTAGCTACTCAGTAGAGTATTAAGTGATTTTACAATGTCGTCGCTTTTTGCGCTGTTTAAACCAATTGCATTTACTTGTGACATAACTTGCTCCTTAAAAACCGTTTGTTTGCTAACTTGAGTAAAGTATTACTTTTTTAGTTAGATTAGTGAAACTGTTTATATCTATAGAGTTAATAGTTAAAACCTATTAAATGACTGGTACATAAGTTTTGTTTGCTCTATACAGACATGGGGTCTAATTATTAAAATTCACCTCAATTTTTTAAGGTGGTTTGTTGCGTAAAATATGATCTCAAACAAGCTTAGAAGGTGTTATTAAATTTGTTAATTTATTTTTTGATTTAGGTCAAAAATCACTCTTTTTGAAAGCGCATAATAATGATGCTGAATTAATTAGGAGAGTGAACATGTACGCAAAAACAGGCAAACAAAATAAAGCAGAGTTAATTGTGGTATGTATTGCGCTGGTGGCATTTGTGCTTGGTTTAGTAGCTCATCTAGCGGGTGCAAGTATCGCTAACTCAGACGTGTTTGGTTATATAGCTGCGCCAATTCCGTTGGTGCTCGGGGTTATTGTTATACTAAGTTATAAAATAGCTGAGGCAGCAGAAGATTAACTGCCTTCGCCTAAACACTTTAAAATATAATCGACCACTTCACGTGAGTAAATCATACTGGTATGGCTTAAGTGAAACACTTTGTGTTCTGCCATACCTTTTAGTTTAGTTTCATCAAGAAGAACCGTGCCGTCTGACTTGCTACCCTTTACAATAAGAGGCATTAAGCCGATTGGTAGGTCGCCAGCAATACTATAAAGCTTTGCTTTAAATGGCCAGTTACCATTTTGTGTGAGTAAAAACTCAACGCTATTTTTTAAAAAAGCTTCAAACCCTTTTTGTTTCATTTTTTGTGCAATGTGACTGCCTTGATGCGGAGTACCAAGCGTCACTACTTTTGTAACGAATTGGCTCGCGCTTGAGTTAGCTTCTAAGTAAGCTCTAGCTACTAACCCACCCATAGAGTGGCATACTAAAGCTGTTGGTTCGTTACCAATAAACTCATCTATTTGTGTAAAAATAGCATCACGATTTGGGTCAAGAGTATTGTATGTAAGGTTTAACACGTTAACGCCTGAGCTCTCTAACCTAGAGCATAGGGGGCGCATAACAAAGCCAGACATATACAAGCCATGTAAAACAATAACGTGTTTAACTTTCATATAACCCCTAAAGCAACAGCAATTACATTAATTGCTGTGGTTTTATCTCAATATTTGTATTATCAGTGTTAACCCATACCTCACCATCTTGAATGGTGACTGTAAGCTGTATGTTGCGATCAACTAGGTCTGCAAGTGCCTGTGTTGCTGCATAGTCTAAACTAAAAATACTTAAATTTTTAAATTCGTACAATTTGGGTTGGTGTTTTTGCCACCATATAGCTTGGTTGTTCTCACCGTAGGTATAAAGCACAACTTTTTTAGATTTATTGCAGGCTTTTTTAAGGCGCTTTTCGTCAGGTAAGCCAAGCTCAATCCAAAGCTCCACTTCTTCACTGTAATTAACGTGCCAAAGCTCTGGCTCGTCATCAGCACTTAACCCTTTAGTAAACTCTAAACCATCACAATAGTTAAGTGCAAACGCGAGCAGGCGAATCATTAACCGCTGGTCAGTTTCCGATGGATGCTGAGCCAGAGTTAAGTTTGTATCTTGATAAACATGGCGATCCATATCGCTAAGCGATAATTGTGCCTTCATAATGGTTGATTTAAGAGCCATAACAACTAATCTAAAAATATTTTCGCCAGTATAGCGCAATTAAATGAATTGCCAGTTAAAATAGCGTCTAAATATACGTTAGGAGTTAAAAATGGCTATCCAGTGGTTCCCTGGGCGCTTGCATTAACTTCCATCAGCATACGCAGAAAGAGTTTTTCTCAATTTAAATCAGTGGGTTACCGTTATTTTATTCCGCCACATTCCGCATGGTGATTACTAAATCCGAACCGCTCAGTACCCCAGCCAGTACCCCCAGTTATAAAATTGCTATATACTCATGTTATTAATTGAATATATGGGTTATGCGAAATATGCGTTTAACTGATCGCAAGATAAAATCAATAGTGGCTACAGGTAAAGAACAAAGCTTCTCAGATGGTAATTGTTTAGTATTGCGCGTTAGGGCGAATGGCACTAAATCTTGGCGGTTTAAATATACAGTTAATAAAAAAGTGACCAAAATTTCTTTAGGTGCTTATCCAGCTGTTACTCTTGCTGAAGCCAGAAGTGTGGCAGTAAACTATATGCAGCTTTTAGCTAAAGGTATTGATCCTAAAGAATACGAAAGTACCAAGAAGCTTGAAGCAAGTAGAAAGCTAGCTAATACATTTTATGCTGCTGCAGAGCTTTGGTTTGAACGCAAACAGCCTACTGTGACGCCTCATCACGCAGCTAGGGAATGGCGAACACTTGAGATGTATATTTTCCCCAAGTTGAAAGACACGCCTTTAGAAAGCATTACAGCGATTGATACCATTGAAATTCTCAGGCCACTTGAGGCTGACGCTAAGCACTCCACAATTAAGCGTATTTGCCAAAGCTTAAACCAGATCATGGATTACTCGGTAAATCATGGCTTTATCAATGCCAATCCACTAGCAAAAATTATAAAAGTATTTACTAAAAACACGGTTGAGCACATGGCTACAATAAGGCCTGAAGAGCTACCTGATTTTTTAACGGCTGTGAATAACTCTCAAACCATTCAGGACAAAACCAAGCTTTTAATTTTGTGGCAGTTGCACACAATGACTCGTTCAAAGGAAGCCGCAGGCACTAAGTGGGCAGACATTAATGTTGAAGAGGCTGTTTGGGTGATTCCTGCTGAAGAAATGAAGCGTAGAAGGGCTCACAGAGTGCCTTTAACGCCTGCTACCTTGGCAATACTTGAACAAATGAAACCATTGAGCGGTCACCATGAATATGTATTCCCGAGTGAGCGTAATGAAAAGGGCCATGCAAGCACTTATACGGTCAATGCCGCGATTAAACGCAGTTTGGGTTACAAAGATAAGCTGGTGGCTCATGGCTTGCGCTCAGTTGCATCTACAGCTCTTCATGAGGAAGGTTACGACAGCCTTTTGGTCGAAGCCTGCCTAGCCCACGCAGATGAAAACGAAACAAGAGCGGCATATAACCGCTCTGATTATTTAGAGCAACGCAGGCCAATAATGGCTTGGTGGAGTGATCTGATTGAGCAGGCTAATTCAAAGTAATAGGAGCTAATCAAGCATTGTTTTAACTAGTTCATTGAGGGCTTTTTTTTCAGTGGTATTTTGATCTTTAGCGTAGTTGGTTAGCTTTTTTTGGTTTGCTTTGGTTAAGCCTAACGGGCTACTACTTTTTTGACGAAACATTTTCTGTTTATGTGCGTTGTATAATGATGTGTTTAGTTCAGCTGTTGTTGGGAGCTTATCCTCATATTTGTTAATAAAACGACCAACTTTATTGCTGGAACCTATTATAGGGCTTGTTGTTTTAAATTTTTGATATTTAAAGTCTACTTCAGGCCAGTTGCGAATATGTACTTCACCTTTACGCTTGAGGCTAACCATAAAGAGATATTTTAGTCTGGATCGAAAAATATATGATGGCTCAATAGTTTCGTATGGGTAATAGGTATCGGTGTAAATGATACAAGGCATATATGCATCATTGATGGACTTGAATTCATTAAGCTCAACTAGTTCAATGTCTGACGGTTTGAAGAGGTCCATAGTGTTGGGGGTGGCGTTTTCTGTTTCATTACTATTTTTAGTTATAGTTTCATTACCATAATAGTTTAAATCGATTTGAACATCCAAACTTTTAGTTGTAATGATATGATCGAATATTGGGACTTTAATTGCTTCTATAAATCCCCCTTTTAAGTGCTTCCAATTACTTATCAAGGCAATAACAGACCAATAAATTGTCTCATTATCAATTGGTTTAATGAATTGGAAAGCTATTTTTTCCTCTGCCGCCTCATCTATTTTTTCTGTTAGATAACGCCAAATCCAGCTACATGTTTCTTCATCTTTTATATCTAACCAGGGAAGTAGGCTTTTACCTGTTACAAACTGTGAATAGTCTCGTTTCATCGTCAGTAAATAGTCTTGTTTAACTCCTTCATTGCAAAGTGAGGCATCAAAAATTCTAATGATTAGAGGGTAAATCTCTTTAACGTTACAAGCAAAATCTCGAAAGTACTTATTTGGGGGGGCGTAGTAATAGCGTTTAGGAGGGTTAAATTTCAAGTAAAAAAATACCCAGCATAACTGTTTTGGCTCACTATCTGACAGCCAATTGAAACTCTCAATAGGTAGAATATTTGCAAAGTAACTCTTCATTAACTTTCTCAATTCATACTTGAGACGCCACCCTGTTTCATTAATGGATTCATTTTCCCAACACTGAATAATATAGCGAGCTTCTTTAATGTTTTTAGGAAGTTGATTTACCTGAAACAACTCAGTGTGATGAATATATTTAACTAACCACAAGAGCGATCTTTCATCATTTTTGAATGTGTCTAGCCATGACATTTTTGTAATTCCTTATTAAGTGAAGTTCATTTATAGCATAACTAAAGCATAATTTATAAGTGATTTATTCATAAAAAATCAAACTATATATAGTAAAAAATACGTAACTAAGATGCTTTGTATGAGCACGTTTTTACTGGGGTTAGCTGTTTTTTGGTGTTTATTTTCTTAGTTTTTATTTTATGATCTATCGCATGCTAGTTTTGAAAAAGCAAATATTAAGCTTTGTAGGCAGATGAATTGATCCCGCATCGGTACTACTTTTCTCTTTTTTCTTTCTGTTAAATTCAACTCAACAGCGTATGGTTTTTTGATTCATACCACACAAATCTGATGGGTTGTTTTTCTGTATAGGTAATATATACACGGCACTATCTCTCCAACATATTAAGGAATAATGGATAAATAATTACTAAGGAGACACCTCTTATGTGACTAATTAAATTAAGAGGAAATTATGAATAAACGTCATCCAGTTAATAGGAACTTAGTGATAAACAAAGTAGGGTTCTATAAAAATATTCCTGTATGGAATAAAGGAGACTTGATACAAAATTATTTAATATCTATTGAGCAGGTTCTAACTCAAAGCCTGAATGAACATCCTAGAACTTTGGCTATTAGATTTGATTTAAGATTTCCAGTTAGCTTTGGGATTATTGATCAAATCGCAAGTTTACAAACATCGCATATATCGAGCTTTTTTAAGAATCTTGATCTAGAAATAAAGCGTGACATTAAAGATAAAATTAAAAGAAACGGTAATGCTCACCATAGTAGTTTGAGATACATATGGGTTAAAGAGCAAGATAGCTCTTGCATGCCTCATTATCATGTTGCGATTTTTCTGAATAAAGACACTTATTATGGTTTAGGTAATTATCAAGGTAATGGTGATAATATGGCTTCTCGTATAATAAGGGCCTGGGCCAAGTCTATAGGGATTGAAACCTATGATGCAGGTAAGTGTGTAGAATTTCCTGATAATCATACATATAGGCTTAATAGGAACAGTGAAAACTTTGCAGAGGATTTTGAACAGCTATTCTTTAGAGTTAGTTATTTTGCAAAAGTTGATACAAAAGCTTTTGGTAGTAAAGATAATTACTTTGGTTGCAGCAGAAGGTAATCAACTTCCCATTAAGCTACTTAAAAGTGTTTTGAGACCTTCAACTAGCTAAATAAGCTCAAATCCTTAGTATATAAGGGCTGGCAAGTTCCCAAAATACCATTATGAGAACCTAAAAAATAAACGGTGTTATTACATCTTAAAAGAGTGCTCATATAGAGCACTCGTATTTAACTAATCAAACAAACTAGCAATGCCAGCAACGACTCCACCAGCTATCGCCAAAGGGACTGTAACAGGCGCAGAGGCAACACCAGCACCAATTACTATTGCACCAGATGTAAGCGCTCCAGCGGCTGCACCGGAGCCTATAGCCACAGCTGTTCTGCTTACGCTAGAATCACTACTGCCAGTTATCTGTTTAGATAACTCATTACCAACCAAGCCGCATGAAACGGCTTTATCTAAAGACATAATGCCTTCCTTTTAGTTAAGTAAAACAAGCGCCAGAATGACGCTACAAGGGGTTATAGCTCTAGTTCTTCAAAGTCTTTGTCTATTTCCTCCTGTGTTATGCCTATATAACGAAGTGTTGTTGCTTCGGAGCTATGGCGAAGCATTTTCATTACTCGGGCGATGTCGTGGGTTTTCTGATACAAGTGATAACCGCGTGTTTTACGCATTGAGTGAGTACCTAAATGAATGTTTAGTTCTTCACCAACTAGCGCAAATGCTTTTGTAACCGCTCTACGAGATAGCGGTTTAGGCTTTGAGTTAATTGCTTGTTGATTTCGGTATGATTGAAATAAGTAGATGTGGTGTGGATGAGTAAGTTTAATTTCGTTGATTAAGGTAAGCGCCTTATCATTTAGCTTTATTTCAGCTAATTTCGAGGTCTTTGACTCATAAATAATCAACCTATCGTTATTTATGTCAGTGAACTTTACTGCAAGTAAGTCAGATATTCTAAGCGCGAGATTTAAGCCAATGTTCCATATTTGGCTCATTTGCCTTGAGCAGCGCTTTTCTAGTAAATAGCTAACGAGCCTTACTGTATCAAGATCTTTAACCGCTTGTACTTCAGCCATAAAAACCTCCAGTTACTCAGTAGTAACCGTTACCTGATAACAACCTGTGTTGTAGTACTCAACAAAGTTTGAAATAAACAAGGCTAACAACTCTTTACCTTCCTTAGCGTTCAACCAACCAGCTAGAAAGTGATAAACTTGCTTCATGCTGAAGCACACATCAATTTCTTTTATCAGCTCAGGGGTATGGCGACCCTGATATGAAAAGTCAGTAATATAAACAAGCTGCCAGCTGGTGGCCTGCTTTTCTAACCTAACCTCTACAGGGTGAAAGCCTCCACCTTCAGGACTGTAATCTGGATCTCTAAAGTTTATAGTAACCGCCTTAGCCACTCCTACATAATCACCTCCATTAGTAACTGCACTTATAATTACACCAATAAAAGATTCAGGCACTTTTAAGCCTGATACTTGCTCTATTTGTAACGCCATATTTAACTCCTTTTAAATTAATCCATGTTCAGCAAATGAATACGTGCTCTCGCCAATGATGATGTGATCAAGCACTGATACATCAATTAGGTTAAGTGCCTGTTGAAGTTTGGTAGTAATAAGCTTGTCTGCTTGAGATGGGGTAGTAACGCCGGAAGGGTGGTTATGCGCCAGGATAACGGATGCAGCATTAAGCTCCAGCACCTCTTTAACGACTTCTCTAGGGTAAACACTAGCTGCGTTAATAGTGCCTCTAAATAACTCTTTAAACTCCAGTATGCGGTTCTGGCTATCTAAAAACAGTACGGCAAATACTTCATGTTCATGTATCGCGAGTTTATGTTTTAAGTACTCTTCGCAATCATTAGGGCTATTTAAAACGCCATCTCTAAACTGCTTCTTAGCGATTATGTATGCAGCGGCTTCTAGGATTTGCTCGTCATTTACTGGGTGTTTAAATTCATATAACGACTGTTGACCTTGCATTGTAAATTCCTCTTAAGTGGTTCATGCAAGTTAGTGATGTATATGTGTAAGTTTTTTGTTTGAAGAGCATAAAAAAATACTGACCCCGGAAAGGTTATGTACTAATAACCAACCGGAGAAACTCCATGCGTTTAATCAAATTAAAAGAAGTTATACAAAAAACATCATTAGGCCATTCAAGCATTTATAAATTTATTGCAGAAGGCACATTCCCAAAGCAAGTATCGCTAGGCGCTAAATCAGTAGCTTGGTTAGAATCTGAAGTAGATGATTGGATCATGGATAGATTAGGAGAAAGAGGTTAATTGTTTTTACTTTGTAAGGTAATAAGAGCTATCTATTTAGATAGCTCTTGAAGAGCAGTTGCTACGGTGTGTATTCTGTTTCATGGCATTTAGGGCAAGGTGGCAAAGTATCATCATGATCGTCAAGTGTTACAGTGTTGCCGCAATTATCACATTGGTAAGTGCCAGTACCTGGTTTTTCCCCTGTTGTAGACATTTTTATATCCTCTGTAAGTTTACCTAAAAAGCTACTTCTATTATTGAATTGGTGATTCAATAAAACTCAGTTTTATAGTGAATGTATTAATTGAAAGGTTTTATTAAACTTAGTAATAAGACATCCATCTGTAAAGGTATTAAAGGTAATTTATAGTCTTAAAATCGTAAGCGATAAATTGGCTACTTATTTAACAACGAGGAAAAGATATGAACTCTTTTTTTAATGATTTAGAAAAGCAGCTCTCAGGTATGGATGGCGGGAATATTAGTGCACCTTTATGGCTTTCAGGGCTTGAATGGGGTGGCGCAGATGAGAAGGTTACCTCAGAAATAACACGGCCAACCCACGAAGTACATGGTTATTGCGTTCCTTACTTATCTAGTGGGTGGAAAGCTGAAAACCTGAATTTTTATAAATGGCAATTCGACCAAAAAATAGCAAAAATCCTTTGTAAGGCCTTTGAATTTCAAGATGGTTATAAAAATTACATGAAAGATCACTACTGTAATTTTGATTCGAATGAGTTTAAGTTAAATTTGTTCCCCCTCCCTTGCAAGAATATGAACACTTGGTCAGAGGAGCATATCGAATTAACGAAAACCAAGATCAAATATCACTATCAAACACACTGTTCTGTTTCACGGTTTAAATTATTTAATGACTTAGTTAAAGAGTTTGAGCCAAAGGTTATAGTTTGCTTTGGGCAAAAATATCTTGAAGAGTACAAAATGGCATTTTGGAGCTGCAACGATAATAGAATTGATTACACGGAAGTGCTTGAATCGGTTGGGGTTAAAAATACGCTGAAAATTCTTAAAGCCAATGGTTTACCAATATTGGTAATCGCGCCTTTCTTAGGGCGTAACTTAGTTGCTAATGTTGAGCTAGATAAAGTGGGAGAAATAATAAAAACATATCTTTAATACAGTTCAGCTATAAGCTACTTTTTCTCTTTGTTAGATAGCTTTATAAAATATCAAAAGTGTATGTGATCAATTCAGACTCTGGTAGGATGATTCATAAAACGTAAGGATTACAAGTATATGAATTATAATATTGAAAACATTCTACTAGCTTTGCTTGCTGGTGAGCCAGTATCAAATGCTGAGCATGTCGTGTTAAAGGATGCTTTAAAACCAGTATTTTTTGGTAAAGGTTTTATGACATGGGCCCGAAATGAAAAAAGGGATGAAATTAAAGAAAATATAATAAGTGAAGGTAACAGCTTAGTTTATAGCGTGAAGAATGACGCGAATGCTTTAATTGATTCATTTGCAAGTATGGCGAGTGAGTTAAACCAAGGAGGGCAACTAAACTTATTCTACGATCTCTACAAAATCTTTCCTAAGTTTCAGGGCGATGCTCTTAAAGGCAATGAAGCTAAGCTCTTGACCATAATCAAAGATGCACTTCAATCAGAAGATAAAGATGCGAAAGCAAGAGCTACTATGCTAATTGCTTTATATGCTGAATCTAGTAACTCTCAATCTAGAAAGTCTTCTGCAGGCAACGCAGCTGAGCAAGCTATAGAGTTACTAATGCGTTCAATAGGCTTAGTTAAAGGTGAAACTTACGGAACACAGTTTATTTATCAAGGCTCTAATACCGATTTCGTAATTCCATATGCGGAAAGTGGCGATATCAATAGTGTTTCAGCATTTATTGCTGTCCAAGTTAGCACTAATGATAGAGCCCGATTAAGCTCAAGTGAATTGCACCGAGGTGCTAAGAGATATTTGTGTTCACTCAATGGTTGTAATGCATCAAGTAAAAGCACGAAAGACATTGGTGATGATTTAGCCGCTGGTTATTTAGATAATGAAACACATTATGTTGTCATTGAACGTGAGCGACTAGCAGCAATAGAAGATGCTGAAAGAAGGCTGGAGAAAGCAGAAGGCACTCCAAGAGCTGTAAATGCTAAAAGGCGTTTAAAATGGCTAAAAGCTTATGCAATTAACTATGAAGAATTTGCCTGTCAAATTAAACAATTAGCAAATGAATAACTCCCTCTCCTTAATTATTAAATCAGTTATATAAACAATTAGCTTATATTTATACCCTGGACTTAGCTTCAGGGTTGCGTTAAACTGTTAGCTATTAAAGTTTCGGAGTATTTATTTGTGCGGCATATTGAGCTGTTTGCTGGCTGTGGCGGCCTTTCATTAGGTTTAGAAAGTGTGGGTTTTGAGTTTGTTTTAGGTAATGAATTATCACCTATGGCAGCAGAGACGTTTGCTTATAATTTCTTTAATGAAAATTTAAGTGACTTAGCTAAAGCCCAAGCAAAGCCGGAACGAGTGAAGTGGATTAATAGTCGCAATGATGACTTGAATGCTAGGTTACGAGAAAACCCTTTTGAATTTCCTACTATTGATGAGAGTGGTTACAGAGATTTACCTGTTGATGTTTGTGAATACGAAGGCAAGTTATTGGTTGGTAGTGTCAGGGAACTAAACACTCTTTTATCACAACGACCTGAGCTCGCTGATGCGTTACATAATAGTTTCGGGAAAGGTGAATTAACACTTGTTTCAGGCGGCCCACCTTGTCAGAGCTTTAGTATGGCAGGTGCACGTAAAAAAGATTGTGAAAAGAATACCTTACCTTTGGAATTTGTTTCTTTTGTTGAGCGTACTCGGCCGCGTTTTGCGTTGCTTGAAAACGTAACAGGTATTTTAAGAGCATTTCAAGACGATGATGGCAATAAGTACCATGCATGGTATGAAGTCGCGAAAGCTTTCGCTTCTATCGGGTACGTGCCGCTTTGCCTTCACGTTAATGCTCGTTACGTAGGCATTGCACAAAACAGACCTCGCTTTATTCTTATAGCTATTCGACAAGATGTTCATGAAGTTATTTTAGAAGCGCAGCATTTGAATGAGCAAAGCCTTAGTTTACTCGCGTCATCCTTACCGTTTTTCAATATGGTACAAAGGAAAGGTGCTGAATTAGAATTTGGTCATTTAGATTACTTTGATGTAGATAAACAACCAAAGGTTTTTGAAGGAAGTTTTTTAGCTGAGCTAGTAAATGGTGCTCAGGTTTCTGTTAGTGAGGCAATTGATGATCTTCGAGGTGAAGGTATAGAATCATCTAACTTTGTTACTCAACTTAACAGTACCTTTGAATTGCCAGATAGAGGCGTTACCCCAAATCACGATAAACGTGCGAATGGTGAACTTGTACAAAGGCGCTTTAGGCTTTATCAAGTACTGCAACAAGTAGGTAGTAAAGCTATAAGTAAAGAAGTATTCGCTATTTTAAAAAGCGAATCTACAACCCTTAGTAATGATGCATGGGCTGCACTATCTAAGTATGAGTATTTAAATTTAGATGGTGAATTAGAGCTTATTAAAAGTCTTCAAGAGTTTATTAGTTATCTGAAACTTCATCCAACTAAAAAACAAACACAGAAGGCTTTGGCTTCAAATTTACCTGCACCAGCAGCTTTATCTATTCCTGATGATGCTTGTCATTATCATGAAGATGAGCTTCGTACACTTACCGTAAGAGAAATGGCGCGCATACAGTCTTTTCCTGATAATTTTGAATTTCGCTCCAAAGTTACTACTGGCGGTAAAATGAGGCGTTATGAAGTACCTCAATATACGCAAGTTGGTAACGCTGTTCCTCCATTGTTAGGTAGGAAGTTAGGATTAGTTATTGAAGAACTAAACACTTAACATACTTAAATTAAAATCTCTATTAGCGGGTAAGGTGCTATCAAAGTATCTTACCCGTCCTTTCGCTATACCTTTCAACTCTAATCTAATCGGAATTAGATTTTATAATTTTAAACTTGTAGCTGAGTTACCTAATAAAAATTGATGACTCCTTTATACAATTATTGGTACTGAGGCTAGTTTTAGTGTTCAGTTTCAGTTAAGTTAGAAGTTAAAATATAAAAATAATATGGAAGTTGTATGTCTTTATTTGCGGAATGGAACTTACTTTTACTTGAAGAATACTTTTCTCCTACTAGAGCTAATCAAGAGGTTTGGATACCAACAACAAGAAGCGAACTCGAAGGTATTGGGATTAGGAAAGGTGGAGCAAGCGGTCTAATTGAAGCGGTTAAAAGTGGGCCAAAATGCCTACGGAGCTTTAAAGGAAATATTGCTGAAAAAGCGAATGAACTAGTGAGTCAGCGAGTATGGCCGAGTAAAAGGAGGTATGGTTATATTGACCCTGGGGAAATGTCAGAAAATTACAGAGACTCTAAAGCGCCTACCTATCTACCATACCTTGCAATATGGGTTCTTGCCAAATCAGAGTCAGAAAATACAGGTTTTTATTCTACTGTTAGCAGTTTAATAGATGAAGCATTTCCTAATAATACAGGCTCACTTATGGAATCTGTATGGTTAGACTTAGATAACTGGTCAAACTTCAGTCAAAAAGGCCGGTTTGGTAGATTTAATATCAATATTCTTGGTAGTCATAGGTTTGTTGGTATTGCATATGCTCAAACAATAATTACCCATAAAGATTTAGAAGGCTTAAGTCGTTTATTTGGTAGCTGTGGATTGCAATCAGGGCAAGCACTAAATCAAAATAGCTTTTTAAAGTTACTAGAAGTTGGCCGGAACTCGGACTACTTAAGTTTGGGGCTAAAAGATGCTATGAATGATAAGAATTACACAGATCATTTAAAGCAATCACTTAACTCACATCTAGAGTTTTGGGACGGTCAGGTTCCAATCCGCGATAGCTCCAATAATAGCTACTTTGATGGAAAAGCAGTAAACAGTGAAAATGATGAACTGACGTTGATCTTACGAATGAATGATGAGGAGGATTCTCTCTCTTGGGAGATTGGTTGGCGCTTACCAGCAACAATTGCTGGAGTGAATTACGCTATTAAAGCTGGTTGTTCGAATGAAGTTGGAGCAGATTTAGAATTAAGTGGAAGTCACATTTTTGCAGTTCCCTCTAATCTTCAATCTGATATGCGAAATGTATTAGGGAAATCTGCAACGGCGAAAATTGATTCACTATTAACTTACTCAGATAGAGAGGGGGAACGTAACGAAAGAAAAATTTATTTAAGAGAGGATAAAATTCGAGTACTAGTGTGGGATAGCCCTGACCCCTTATTAAAAGATACGTTAATAGAGCGAGAAATACCTCTACAAGGCCCTGCTTATCTTCTTTATTTCCCCTCGATATACTCAAATTTAGAGCAGCTTTTAAATAATGAGAAAATAGATTTTGACCCGGTAGATATCCCCGGCTTGCCCGGTGAATGTAACCTTATTTGTATTCCGGATATTTCTAAAGTTACAGCAGAGCAAAGAGCCTTGATCCTTGATGAGGAACCAATCCATCCACCTAGAGCTCGTATCCGATTTGTTGGGGGGAAAGCTATTATTGGATCAGGTAGTAAGCAGTATGCATATTACGATTTACCAATAGTTGAAGTTGAAGCACCTGAGGGGGCAGAACTTAACTGTTCAGGTATAACCTTTCAAGAGATTAACCGTGACGACAAAACATTAATAAGGCGCTTTCAATTTTCCTTAGATGATGAAGGTGTAAATGCTTTCAGAATAGGTGTAAGGCTGGCAGAAGAAATATTATGTACTGCCGGGCTTAAGGTTTTAGCGATTGGCAGCCTGTCTGCATCCAAGAGAACTAAGTTCTCATTAGATCGTTATGGCAAGGTCTTGCCTGATGATACAGGGCTCTGTGGAGCTACAATAAATAAGGCATTTACTGAAGGTTTAAATATTACTTCTTTTCAAACTGCCCCCCTAACCTTTATGAGTTGGGATGGTGAAGATGTTTGGAAGAGTATAGAGCCTAATATTTCAGCTCAATTTTTAGACTCCATTGCTGCCACTCCTTATGGATCAATGAGTTATGGTGTAGCTCGAGATCAAATTAGACGTCTTGCTAATAACGTTAATATTAAAGATGTTGCACCTGCTTTATTGATACGTGAGTTAAGGCGAAGAGGACATGTTGAGATTGAATGTGATGCTAAAGGTCATATGATACGAGTTTGCTCTGTTCCCCCAACAATTTATAGCTTGCCAATTACAGATAATAGAAACAGGCAGGTTTATGGTGTATGCGGTAGTTTGAGATTGCAACAGTGGAAAGAATTAACAACTCATTGTCTTATACTTATTGAAAAAACAAATTCAGATACCCTTCCAGTAGTCAGATTCTACATAGATGACCCCGGTTTGCTCAAACAGATAGCTGAAAAATATCAATTTTTAGTAGAAGAGCTTCCTATTAGAAAATTATCTCAATGGGTTGGTTCAGTTAAAGAAATGAAGGAAAGTTTGTCTTGGTATCACGAACAAGGCTATTCACCTAATTATCTGGAGCGGCTTAACCCTGGGAATGGAGTGTTTGGTGTTTCGGAAAATATTATGGTTGATCCTAAAAGAGTATTTGAGTTATTCAGATACGAAGATCCACAAGTACAAGGGCTTAGAGTCTATAAATTAGGGTGGAATTTTAAGGACCATCTTTCTAGGTATAGTTTCATTGAAGATTCCAGGTGGGGAGTCTGGATAGCAATAAATGCTTTTGCTGAATTTGTTAAACGTACAATGAATTTTGATGATGCCAGTCCTTGGCCAATTCACTTCGATAAAGAAAGTGGATGTTTATGGCTGCCAGCTAGAATGGAACCCCCCTTTATCATAGAGCGAATATTAACACTTTGCTCTGGGAGTAGCCCTTTATTGATTAAGACTGTTGGAGTGCACAATGACGATTCAATTTCACTTTATGATTCTAATGATAATTGTGTCGTTGAGGTAAGCTCTGCGTATTATGATATGTCAGATGGTAGATGGCTTTGCTATCGTTGGGTGCCAGAAAAAATTGCACTGATTGTCGTATCTTTATTAGGCGGTGAGCTCAAAGAAGTAGGGAATAACTCCCACACAATAAATTTTAAGGATGAAAAATGTCAGCTAGTATAGATAAAGATCCTATTGGTGCTTGGGAAGACTTGCAAAGCCATTTAAAAAAATACATAAAATCGGCATTTGGCACTAATTCAAAATCCTTTGAAGAGGAAAGAGAGCGCTTACTAAATACTCCTGGTGTTTTTTTTCAAGAAGCATTTTTAGAGATGTTGCCAACCTATGCATCAGGGAAAAAGTTAGATGAGTTAAGTATTAAAGACTTGCCCGCATTATCTCAAGATGTAATTGATGCTTTTCGTAAAATAGCTGGATCTGGACTTATTCCTAGTTTTGTAAATTTGCATAAACATCAAGAAGCAATGTTGAAAAAAGCGATAGCAGAAGAAAGGAAACATTGTGTCGTCGTGACGGGTACTGGCTCTGGAAAGACAGAGGCTTTCTTATTACCAGTAATAGCATCAATAATTAAAGAAGCAAAAGCAAAATGGGCAGCTCCAGCTGCTATAAAGGCGGAGTGGCCATCTAAGATAAAATGGAATGATAGCAGAAGAGATATTAGGCAAGAGACGCGAAGACCTGCTGTGCGTGCTTTATTGTTATATCCGATGAATGCGTTAGTAGAAGATCAAATATCAAGACTTAGGGGGGCTTTAGACTCGGAAGAATCCCATAGGGCTATGGATTCAGCGTTAGCTGGAAATAGAATTCGATTTGGCCGATATAATGGTTCTACACCTGTTTCAGGACATCCTTTTAAGGCAGATGGTAAGGCGAATACATCTAAGAGAAATGAGTTTAGAAAAAAAATTGATGTTGCTAGAGAAGAGCATGTTGATTATAAAAAGCGTTTAGAAGTTGCAAAAAATAGTTTTAATAAAGCTAAAATAGATGGAGTTAGAGTTGAGGAAGCTCAAAGTGAGCTTGAGGCTTTAATGGAGCAGCGAGACTTTATTCCAAATATGGATGTTGATGCTTGTGAAATGTTTCATCGCTGGGAAATGCAAGATTCACCGCCAGATTTACTTATAACAAACGTTAGCATGCTTTCTATAATGTTAATGCGCCATAATAAAGAGGAAGTCCTTGGAGACAGAGCTGATTCAATGATTTTTGAGTCAACGAAAGAGTGGCTGGCAGAAGATAGAGATAATCATGTATTTCAATTGGTTATAGATGAATTGCATTTATATAGAGGTTCATCTGGAACTGAAGTCGGTTATTTACTCCGGCTGTTAATGGATCGATTAGGATTATCGCCTGATAGTAAGCAGCTTCAAATATTAGCTTCTAGTGCTTCGCTTGATGATAAAGATGAGTCATATAATTTTCTAGGAGGTATGTTTGGTTTAACTACTGATGAGGCAAAGAGGCAATTTCATATAGAAAGTGGTGAGTCCATCTACCCACCAGATGAGACTCCTCGTTCTATTTCCGAAAGGGATGGTAACGCCTGCTTGCAATTAGGCGTTGCTCTTAGCATGAATCATAAACCCAATGATCAACTGGTGAAGAAGCTAGTAACAAAAAGTAATATTGATACGTTAGCGTATAGCTTTTTTGATAAAGCTCGTAATCGTTTTACCTCCTTATCATTAGAAAGTTTAATTGAAGAATGGTTTCCTACTTTGCAACCGAAAGATAAGTATATCGCTGTGAGGGGTTTTTTTTATGCATTTGGACAAGCAACAGCAATAAAAAATAGTGGCCGAGGCTTCCTAGGAGATACCCTACCCAGATTACGCTTTCATTGGATGGTGAAAAATATTGATGGACTTTGGGGGACCTCTGATTTACCACAAATAGAAGATAACCATCGAAGAGTTGGGTGTTTATTACCAGAGCCAAAAATCTCCTATGAGGGAAAGCGTGTATTAGAAGTTTTGTACTGTGAGTGTTGCGGTACTCAGCTATTAGCTGGTTATAAAATGAATGCTGGTGGCACGTTAAATCACCCAAGATTTGAACTCGCTCCTATGCCTTCGGCAATTGCCAGTATGCCAGAATCTGTTCCTCAAGGGCGTACAGATGTACAAAACTATAAAACGCTTGGAGTTGTATATTTAGTACCTGATCAATACCCTGATGTAGCTGAGTTAATATGGGAACAAGGTTCAACTGAGCGGAAATTAAGAGATGGTCGCGTAGGCAGCCCCTGTGAGAAAACAAGCGCGGCATGGCTGAAGGCTACAATTGATTCAAATACTGGGGTAGTTGAAATTGGAGAAGGGGGAGAAAATAAAACTAAATGCTTATGGTTCAATGCTGATGTAAATGGTTGGGATGAAGATTACCAATTACCTGCTATGCCGCAAATGTGTCCATCCTGCCAAACAAGCTATTCTGAAAGGCAAGGCGGGAAGCCATCTCCAATACGCGCATTTGCAACTGGTTTAGATCAAATGTCCTTATTACTTGCTAAACATTTAATGAGTATATTACCAAAAGATTTCATAAAATTAGTTGCATTTTCAGATAGTCGTCAAGCAGCTGCAAAGTTAGCAAATGGCGTTGAATCAGGTCAATGGGATAATTTATTACAATACTTTATTTTAGATGAAATTAAGAATAGATCTGAAAACCGAATAGAAGCAATTAAAGGGCTGATTCTAGAAAAGTTAAAGCAAGGCGATGATGATAGCGTCGATGAAATCATCGAAAATGAGATAGATCCAGATATTCAAGATGAATTAAAAGTATTTACGAATGCTGCTGAAACTGTCATTTCTAAACCTAAACGTGCTACCTCAAAAGATAAAGATCAAGTAGAGCAAATCAATAGCTATAAGTCAGGTTATGTAAGGTTTGACAGCTTTTTACATCCACTGAATGAGCAGGCTGGAGAGCTGCCAATTATTTGGAAGAGAATGCTTCAATTGGGGCTAAACCCTGGTGGCTCTGGTGTAGATACTAAGTACTCTGATAGTGATAGTGATAAGTTTGGTTGGGTAGAGCTTATTAATTTTAAAAATATGTCATTAGCAGAAAATCTTACACAAGAGAGGAAAAGCTTTTTAATTAATAAAATGGATAGCTCGTTACGCAGAAAAGCTTGGAAAGCTATTTCAGGAAAGCTTTTATATAACATAGAGGCTAAAGGCTTTGGGTATTTAGCGTTACCACCTGATCTCAAAAAGTCAGGGCCTGATGGTGTTTCGAATAATGTATTAAGAGATATTTCTACAAGCGTACTTCGCATTCTTACAGAAGAGAATTTTACCGCTCCTTATGAATATGATGAAGTATCACCAAGAGAAGAGTGGGCTTACAATGAGCCTAATAAAAGGTCAAGCAAAGTAGCTAAAAAGCGAGTAAAACGGTTTTTAGAAGCGTGTTCACTAAAGCATAACACTACTTTAGAATCGCTTAGAGACGCTGTTCGTAATTTAATTATAGGGGCTGGTCATCAATGGGGGATTGTGAGGCTTGATAAGCTATGGGTCCATAAAATAGGCCGGGAAGACAGCCCCTGGTGTTGTAATAATTGTACGCAGATACATTGGCACTCTTCAGGAGGGGTATGTTCTAGGTGTTGTACATCACTTACAAATAAACCGAATGGTGAAAAAACAGCTAAGGAAGTTGAAGAAGCACACTATTATGCAAATCTTTCGGGAATTTCTTCATCTGCATTTCGTATTCATGCTGAAGAGTTAACTGGCCAAACAGATAATCAGGCGCAAAGGCAGCGGCACTTTAGAGATATTTTCTTTGAAAATGAAATGTTAGATGATGTCATTCCTCGAATTGTTAAAGAAAGTATAGATAGCATTGATTTATTATCAGTAACAACAACTATGGAAGTTGGTGTTGATATTGGTGCTTTACTCTCAGTATTTCAGGCAAATATGCCGCCAGAGCGATTTAACTATCAACAGAGGGCTGGTCGAGCTGGGAGAAAAAAGCAGGCTTTTTCTTCTGCACTGACTTACTGCCGAGGTCAAACACATGACCGCATACACTTTGAACATCCTGAGGAAATGACCAGCGGGATCCCACCTCAACCAAGTATTTCTGTGAGTGAAGATCAACAAATATTAGCTGAACGATTATTTAACAAGGAAGTTCTGCGTCGTGCATTCAAAGCAATAGGGCTGTCTTGGACTGAATCGAGTTTACAACCAGATACTCACGGTGAGATGGGGAGTGTACATGACTTCCTAGAGAATGGTGGTGAGCGGAGGGACAGTATAGCCAGTTGGCTTCATCAGAATAATAAAACAATTCAAGAAGTGGCTGAAGTTATAACTCGAGGTACAGAAATTAAAGCTGTTAATCTTTCAAAAAGCGTCGATGCTTTAATCGTTCGGATGGATAATATAGCGAGAAGTGAACAAGATAATACGAGAGGTTTTGCTAATGCTTTAGCTGATGCAGGTGTACTACCAATGTATGGCATGCCTACTATGGTTAGGAACTTATACTTTGCCCTTCCAAATAATGGGGAAAAATTCTTAGAAGCAAAGACCTTGGATCGTTCAATTGAGCAAGCTATAACTGATTATGCACCGGGGGCAGAGCGGATTTGGGATAAAAGACTATTAACGCCAATTGGTCTTGTAGGTCCTATTCATCATAAAAACAGTAATAATTGGACCTCTAAAGTCAAACCTATTGGTAATACAGAATGGCAAATATTTTGTGGGGATTGCAGGAACTTAAGTGTTGAATCGATAACTATCGAAGAGGCAAAAAGTAGGGCTGAAGTAGAATCATGTCCGAACTGTAATTCTAGTAGCGCTAATGCATACTTAGCCGTAGTTCCCAATGGGTTTATGACTGATTTTAAACTCAGTAAACCAGCTAATAAAGGTCAATCTAATGGTGGTGATGGAGTTGTATCATTTGTTGCTTCCCCAGTAATTATTAGCAGTGAAAGAAAATCGATTGGCGGTGTTTCTTTAGCTTTTTCTAGGCAAGGAAAGGTTTACCGAATTACTCAGAATAAAAAATTAAAGCCTTTTCCTTTTAGAAAGCGAAGTATTTTCCCATGCCCAAATAGGCAGAGGCTAAATGCTGATATGTGGATTAAAGATGAAAAGGAACCAGATATTAATGCTTCACTAGTTGCGCCTAAAACAACAGATTTATTGAGTGTAAGATTAATAGACCGGCCAGGCATTAAATTTTATGATAATAAAAAAGAGATCGCTTGCCGTAAAGCTGCATGGTTCTCTGCTGCAACAATACTCCAAAGAGCCATAGCTTTGGAGTTGGATGTTGATTCTTTAGATATTGAAATTGCTTCTGTACATGAATACAAAGACGAAGATGAGAACGGTGCTGAGTTATATTTATCAGATGAACACCCCAATGGTGCAGGCTTAGTAGATTGGGCTAGCAAAAAATGGCAAGAATTATTAGCTGGCTGTATTGATCCACTACAGAATCAAGACTTCTCTAAATTAGGAATGTTCATAAGGGACGAGTGTAAGAGAGCACAAAAGTTGGGACATGAATGGAGAACTCCCGATTTACTACTAAAAGGATTCAGAAACCGTCATTTACACCCGTTGTTAGATTGGCGACTAGGTTTGGAGCTTATGTTTGTTATGAAGGATCCTACGTATATTCCAGGTGTAACTCCACACTTTGAACTGTGGGGTTTAGGTTTAAAAAGTTGGCAAGAAGAAGCTTCAGAGTTAGTAATAAATTATTGCTCAGCATTTGGTAATGGCAGCTTAAAACCTATCAATAATGGTTCTTTCATTCATGGTTGGATTAATGAGAGTGAGAAAGTCCTAGAGATAGTTGCACATCCCTTGTGGGAATTTGATCCAATATTAAAAGATGATGTATCTAAAGCTATAGACTCTTTTGCTAAAAAATATACTGATATTGAGTTTGTGAGATTGCTAGATTCCTTCAACCTTTCTCGAAGAATGTCGTGGGTCAGAAGTAAATTAGAAACTTATGATCGACACCCCATTAATGTTAGCGTTCCAGATAATGCTCCTTCTAATAACGCTACTGGTTTAACTATAGATAAAGTTGAATTAGGTGGTGTATTTGAATTTGAAAAAGAAAGCTGGATAAGGATAGCGGAGAAAGACGCATGGGATGCTGTTTCTGGCCATTATATTGCTCAGCGTGAAGGAATAGCACCTTTCATCGTTAAAGTAATGGTTATGCCAGGGCGGACATTAGTGAGAAAAAAAGGTGGTGGGTCTTTAGATATTGCTCTTTGGGCTGGTTTAAAAGTCGTAGCGCGTTACCAATAAATAAGGAATAAATTTATGCCACGTATAATTGGGCCAGTTCCATCGGATAAGTGGGAAAGAGAAGTTCGCAGGCAGTTATCAAAACAGTTACCATCTAATTGGATAGTTATCTGCAACGTATCTTGGGCTTTAAAAGATGATCGGGGGTTTGTTCGTGACGGCCAAGCTGATTTTGTAGTGCTTGCCCCTGAGATTGGGCTTGCTGTGGTTGAAGTAAAAGGAACTAAATTAATTAGAGTTGATGAATTTGGGAATTGGTACAGGCTTGGTGGGAGCTATCAAAATCATCAGCAAGAATATTTAATTAAAGAGCCCCCGCCAGAACAAGCCACAAGAAATCTTCATGAGATAGCCAAATTCGTGAAAGCAGAGCTAACGCATGAGTTGGGAGCTAACTTCCCCGGCTTACATGCTTGGTTAGTTGTATACCCTAATGGTGAAATTGAAGGCAAAATTGATACTTATGATCCATCGACAATAGTCACGAAGCAAAGTATGCATAAGTTGGGGAGAATGATAAAAGAGGCCTTACTTGCGAAAGGAGATGAAAGAACGGGTAAGAAGTTTAGTTTAAGTCTGGTAAATAAAGCTGCTGAGACTTTAACTAATCAACGTTTTCGTGTAGTGGCTGTGGATACAGAATTAGACTCAATAGAAGATGAGAAAAATATAGATGAACTTACTCGCCAGCAATTTGCTGCTTTACGTGGCGCTTTTGATTTACCTAGGGTAGCAATTATTGGCCCCGCAGGGTCAGGTAAGACGTTATTAGCATTTTGGAAATTACAGGCGTTACTTGAAGAGGGAAGAAAAGCAATTTTTGTTTGCTTTAACAAAAAGCTAGCTGAAAGTTTAAAAGTTCGGAATCCAATTTTGGCTGATGCAATTTTTAGTGTTGACTCTTTATTTTGGGGAATAGCTAAAGATCATACTGGAAATAATGAAAAAGATTTTTACTCAACGATTTTACCTGAAAGAGTTATGGATACTTTACTCAGAGAAGATGATAGATATGATGCAATCATAATTGATGAAGGACAGGACTTTGGTGATGATAGAATTGTAGCTTTATATCAACTTCTTAGAGAAGAAAGCTCTCAGTGGTTATATTTTGGTGATAGTAAGCAAGATTTATATGGTCAAAGTACAAATGAAACATTGGGTGCTGAAGTAACATTTCGTCTTTATCATAATTGTAGGAATACTGAATTAGTAAATTCAGCAACAAATAAGGTTTGTAGTGGAATAGTAAAACCTATGCCGGGAGTGCCTAAAGGTGAACTACCACTAATCAGTATTTGTAAAACAGAGCACATGGCACAAAAAGCTTGGGAGCTTATTCATGATTTAAGTCCTGACGGGGGAGCGGTTATTTTGTCTCCATTTAAATTAGACAACTCATGCATGAAAGCTTCGACAAAAGCTTTTAATTTAAATTTGACAGAAGATATAAGTAAGCTCAATGAGTCTGGCTTTGTCTACTTTTCTACAATTAAGTCGTTTAAAGGCTTGGAGGCCAAGCATGTCATTATTATTCATGCTGATAAGCCTGACTTAAATATAGCACTGACAAAAGAAGATCTATATGTTGCTTTCACTCGAGCGGTAAGTAGGCTTGATATAATTACAACAAATACAGAGGCTGGGGCTTGGTTAAAAAATCTAATTAGTAGTTCATAAAATTGTTAGCAGAAATATATTTTGTTTAATAGGCAAATTTTTATTTCTGCTAATTAGTATAATTTAAAGGTTCAATCAATGGGGAGCGCTGCTCTCTAATATGGTTATGAAAAACTCTTTTAAATCTGTGTAATCTTCACATCCAAACAATACTTCACTGTTACCAGCATAGATATCTGGCTCTTTATTGTTTCCTTCATTAACTGCTTCTACAATCAAATACCTCAGTGTTTCTTCCTCTCTTTGCTCTATGTCAGCATAATCAACCCATAGTACATAATATTGCTCACCTACTTTAAAATAGAAGCTAGAGCAAAGATCATTGTGCCAGCTTTTATCTATTAAATAAGGGTGATTTTTTAAGTCAAAGCCTAGGTCAAAGTTTTGACCAAACTCCTGTTTATATAACTCCATTTTTTACTCCTAAAAATAAATACTAAAGCAGGTGCGTTTCACCTGCTTTTATGCCGGTTAGTTATAGTGGAAAGCCTAAATCTTTTTCTGTGAGATAATAGCAATTATCTTCTTTGTTAAAGCCCACGGAGCTTGCGTATGCAGGAGTACCCTCAATAAAGTATATTTTTAGATGCGGAGCCGGGTTTTGGATGATCTCTATTTTAACGTTACCTTGAATCAGCTGTCTGCTTGGTATATTTAAGAGCTTTGATACACTCCTTACTATAGTTACGTTGTGCCCAAGTTCTTTAATAAACTTGTCGTTGTAAATTTCTAACTCTGCTCTAACTATGCCTTTCTTTTTCCAGTCCCTTAAAGGGCCTGACCATATATTTGCTAATAGTTTAGATTCACTGTTAAATTTACTGGCTTTCCAAATTTTTACTTTATGCGAACCATCTGCATAATGAATTACTATTTCAGCTTTCTGTACTTTGACTAACCTAGATTTAAATTCATCAGCATCTAATCCACTATAACCGCCATCAAATTGCTCCGTAAATGTTAGTTCAGGTTTTAGCTCAGCTGTACTTTCTTTCGAGTTTTCTACTAAATCAAGAAGGCGATTAATAGCTCTGTCAGCTGTGTCATTAAATCCCGCAGCATGTTTTTCTAATCTTTCATAAGTACACTTAGAGATAGAGAAACTAACTAAATTACTATTCATATAAAAACCTATAAATTAAATCATACTTGATAATTTTTATGATATTCATGCAAAGGCTTCCAGTCAATCATTATTTTTATCAAATATGATTATAAATATGGTTTTATTATAAAATTATGCAATAGAGGTAGTAAATGCTGTAAACTCAGAGCTATTAGATGAGGTGATAAATCGAAATTACTCACCCAGTACCCCGTACAGTACCCCATGGTGTTATGAGTTGATATAAAAGGTTTGTAAATCAAATGAGTAGAGCAGGAATACAGTGGTTCCCTGGGCACATGAATAAAGCCCGAAATGAAATTAAAGAAATAATGCCACAAATGGATGTGATCATTGAAGTGCTTGACGCACGCATTCCTTATAGTAGCGAAAATCCAATGGTGACAACCCTTCGTGAAGGCAAACCGGTCATCAAAATTTTAAATAAAGCTGATTTAGCCGATCCTAAAATGACTCAAGTATGGAGAGACTACTTTGAGCAAGAAAGTGGTGTTAAAGCCATTGCGTTTGGTCATGATAAAGCCGCTGAAGTACACCGTATTAATGAGCTTTGTAAAAAGTTAGTGCCGCATAAAGTGGGTGCCGATAAGCAAATAAAAGCCATGATCATGGGTATTCCAAACGTGGGTAAATCTACATTAATTAATGTATTAGCTGGTCGTATAGTGGCAAAAACGGGCAATGAACCTGCGGTTACCAAGGCGCAGCAGCGCATTAAGCTTGAAGACGGCATTATGCTATACGATACGCCAGGCATGCTTTGGCCAAAAGTAGAGAACGAGAATTCAGGTTATCGTTTAGGTGCAACGGGTGCAATACGCGACACTGCACTTGAGTACGAAGAAGTTGCTAGTTACACCGCTGAGTATTTATTGCATGCTTATCCTGAACTACTAAAAGCGCGCTATAAGTTAAACGAATTGCCAGAAAGTGATTGGGAATTTGTGGAAATGGCGGGTAAAAAGCGTGGTTGTATTCGTGGTGGTAATCAAATAGACACGTATAAAATGTCTGAAATACTCATTAACGAACTTCGAGATGGCATTATTGGTCGCATTACCATGGAAACACCAGCCATGCGTGAAGAAGAAGAAATAATGGTTGCCGGATTACGCGCCGCTGCAGAAGCTAAAAAAGCAGCTAAAGAAGAAGAGAAGAAACAGCGCCGTGCACGCGCACGAAAAAACCGCCGTTAAATTGTGAGCTTATGTGAGTATGTTGCTCACTAAACTTCAGACATAAAAAAAGCCCGTAAGGGCTTTTTTAGTTTCATATCTACCGTCACCGATATGAGCAATGTAGCAAGTAAAATAGTAGGGCGGTTACTTATCATCAACATCAAGGGGCGTTGCGGTTAATAACAAGTAACCATAGCTGTTAACGTGCGCCACACGTTGTTTCAGGGTCGAGAAACAAGTTAGTCATTCCGTTACAAAGCTGTATGTTCTGCCTTGTTGATAGTGATTATCAATTAGATCTAAGTGTCTGTCAACACTCAAATGCAAATAATTATCATTATCTCGATGTGTGTTTTATTCTCTTTTAAATCGGTATGTTAGCGTTAAATAACTACTCTTTTTTATTTTCACTTAAGCGTAAATTTATTTTATCAACTAGCACTTCATCGAGCTTATTAAACCTGCTAACAATAAGTAAAAAATCACTTCCATCTGTTTTTATTACTTTAATAGTGGTTTTATCTAGTTCAGTTTTACCGTATGAGGTTTCTATTTTATCAATGTCATTAAAGTGACTAAGGTCTGACTCAAGCTTTCCAGCATCGTTTTTATAGTAGCTAAAAATATAATTATCAGTTATTCCGTTTCCATCGTCTCGATAGTCAAACATGGCATCACTATAAAAATAGAGAACGTCTTCATTTTCTGGTGTTAGGCGGTTACGTTTTAAAAAGTGAGTTTGATAAGCCCATAACTTTTCGCCTTTTATTATAGCGCTACCAGGTAAAATATTAGCTTCTTGAAGTACACCGAAGAGTAATATTGGCGAAAGCGCCAGAGACATAAAGCACTGTCTGACTCGCCAGTAAGAATTGTAATGCAAAGCTTTTTGGTTGGTGTTTGCGTGCTCTATGTAACTCACTAATGGAAGCCATAGAAAAGGCATAACCAGCAATGCGATAGTGGCGTATTCTTCCATGCGGTAAACCAATGTGGTTGCAAGTACTAATAAAAATAAAACAGCAGCCCCCCAGCTTGGTATTATTTTACTTTTACTTGATTGCAATTCACTGTGTTGCTTCAGTGCTTGATAAAGGGGGTAATACCATAAAATGGCGAAAATACCGCGAGCAATAGGCATTATATTGGCATTGCTGTGCTGCTTTATAGCTTTAAAGTTACGGTAGCACCAATAGTTAACATAAATACCTAAGCTTAAAATGCTGTAAATAATAAACTTGCTGACCGATACAGCGTAAAATGGGTTATTTTCAAAAGTAGGGCGCTTTGCCGACTCGAGTCGCCAGTCTGCAATAAAGAAAATAAATAATAAAAGGTAACCGGCAAGTGCGTATTTAAGCCAGTTACCTCCAAGGTTATCGAGTATGTCGGCCGTTGTTTGAGGCGCATCAGTTGTGTTTGCGTACTTTAAAATTGAGTAGTGCGTGGCTGAAATAAGTTTGTTTCGTTGCGCTAGGTAGTCGCTGATTTTATCAGCGGGAATATAGTCTTTCTTTGCGTAAAAATGATAGCTTAGCGTTAAAACATTATCATTAAAGCTAACGGATGTTTTTAAATAAAAGTAGTCGTTATCAATCTCGTCTTGGCTATTGTCAAACGCCCAGTTTTTTTCAGTAAAATGAAGTTTTATGCTGGTGTCGATTATATTGGGGTATTCAAAATAAAATGGGTCTTTGCGATTAGTTTGCTTTGGCTCGTAAACACTGTTTTGTATTTCAGAGGCGTAAAAATCAGCTTCATATCCGTCACTGGTTTTTTCCCAAAATTGGCTAATAAGGTACGACTCGCTAGTGATAAACTGACCTGTTTGTTGGTCCTCACTTACCGCCATGGGTTTATCAATTTTGAGCTCGTCAAAAAAACCTTGGTAGTATTCAAGGTATGATTTTGCAACGCTGTCTAGCCCGTTGCGCGCTAAATTACTTCTGCGATTAATAGCCTGAAACTCGGCATAAGAATATTCGGTAGTAAATAGGACCGGTTCTTTTACTGTTTTAGGAATATAAAATTGATCGTTTACTGTTACTTTTTTATGCACAGGAGTTTGTGCCATAGGCGTTAATGTATTTTCGCCATTTTTTATAATAAGCGCATATCCGTAATCCGGCTGCGCTAAATAGGGAAGTGTTCCTCGTTGATAACTAATGGTTGGATCCAGCCAATAGCGTTTGCCTTTGTACTCAAGAGTTACAATTACGTGGTTAAAAACGCTTGCTGTTGCCGGTAGTTCTATTAAGCGCTTAGTTTCTTCTGTATCTACAAGAGCAGGGTATGCCTCTATTTTCATCGCTTCTAATAATGAAATGAGTAGAGTTGTTTTATCTTTACAGTCACCATAACGTAGAGATAGCGTTTCTGAGGCAGGTGTTGGCTGATGAGAATTGGTGCCCATTTCTAAACCTAAATGGCGTATTTCGTCTTGGCTAAAGCGTAATGCTGCGGCAATCCTATCGGATGTATTGGTATGCTGTGCCTGTATAGATTGCGCTATGGCGTTAATACTACTGGGTGTTTCGATTGCTGACTCATAAAGTGGTAATGCCCAATTAACAACTTCGTCCCAACTATTATATTCAGAGAGATAAACTTGCATGTATGGGTTGTACCAGGTGGGTGTTTCAGAGTCTTGCGTGAGTAAAGGGGCTTCGAACTCTGATATAGAGTAGTCCGTACCGTATTGGTTTTCAGTCTGTTTTGTTTCGGCAGTGCCATTTATGGTTTTTATATTAAGAGGTGTTTTTTTACCCCATAAAACACGCATATACTGTTGCACTACGGGCACTGACCACCTTAGTGTGCGCCGAGTACTAAATTTATTGGCATAGATAGGATTACTGCCGGTAACACTGTAGCTATAATCGAGCATATCTCCGCTTCGCATATCGTCAACAATGATATTTAAAGAAAGCCTTCCGTTATAAATTTTATCAGCTAATTCAGGCTCGCTCTGGATAACAGATAACCTTGCAGTTGAAAGCTTATCTATGTGCTTACCATCTCTAATTATGGAGAGTGTGTGCAATGTTAGGGTCTGATAGCTTGGGTCAAAATCGAGACTTAACTGGCTTATATAGTCAACGCCACTTTGATTAAGTGCTTGCATTACTAGGCGTGTGTATCGTTGTTGCTTTTGACGTTCAGGAACATAAGTTTGGTTGTCGAGTAATAGGTAAAGTGTGCCATCGCGCACTTTTGCCATATCACTTTTTTGGGGCTGTTTTACGTCATGTAGGGTGACCCAATTACCAGGTGCATCTATTTTATATTGCGTAGCATAAGCTGGTGCATTACATAGAAATAAAACACATGTTAGTAGCCAATAAATAGGGTAAAGAAATGTCCGTTTCATTTTTAATTCTTATTATTTGTTATTAATGCATACCACTTATAGGTTTATATAGTGGCCTATTTTTAATCGATATTATCATACAGATTGAATCGTGAAGAGCTTTAGTAATGCGTTATTTTTAAATACTCGCCTGCTTTAACTTTAATTAAATAAACCTTTCTTCAATGTGTTTATGGGAGAATTTACGACTATTTATTTATACCTTAAAGGGCGCAGCTGCAGTAAAAATTATTAAACATAACAATATGCTCGATATCAATAAGGCCTTTTAAGTTACCGATACAAAATTAAGAAGCATTATTTAAAATGCAGTGTTTATGAAATAAAGCCTAACGTTTTTATTGGTTTATATAATAAACAGCGTGTTGTGTCGTTAATATATTCTCTTTGTAAAAAAAATATAGTGAATTGATTGCATTTTAAGCGACTTCTATGGTGATGTTCGCTTTAAGTAATGCTATACTCCCGCCGAATAATTTTTCGACTTTATTAAGAGTAAAATAATGGCAGATTTATCGAAGTACAGAAACATTGGTATTTTCGCGCACGTTGATGCGGGTAAAACCACGACTACTGAGCGTATCCTGAAGCTTACTGGTCAAATCCATAAAACAGGTGAGGTTCATGATGGTGAATCTACAACTGACTTCATGGAACAAGAAGCTGAGCGCGGTATTACTATCCAGTCTGCGGCTGTAAGCTGTTTCTGGAAAGATCACCGTTTCAACGTTATCGATACTCCTGGACACGTTGACTTCACAGTTGAGGTTTACCGTTCACTTAAAGTACTTGATGGCGGTGTTGGTGTTTTCTGTGGTTCTGGTGGTGTTGAGCCACAATCAGAAACTAACTGGCGCTACGCGAACGAATCAGAAGTTGCACGTATTATTTTCGTAAACAAATTAGACCGTATGGGTGCTGATTTTTACCGTGTAACTGAGCAAGTACGTAAAGTACTTGGTGCTGTACCATTAATCATGACTTTACCAATCGGTATTGAAGATGATTTTGTTGGTGTTGTAGACGTTCTTACTAAAAAAGCATACGTTTGGGATGACACTGGTCTTCCTGAAAACTACGAAATCACAGACGTTCCTGCAGACATGGTAGAAAAAACTGAAGAATACCATGAAATGCTTATCGAAACTGCTGTAGAGCAAGACGATGACCTAATGGAAGCGTACATGGAAGGTGAAGTACCTTCTGTTGAAGATATCAAGCGTTGTATCCGTAAAGGTACTCGTGACCTTGCGTTCTTCCCAACGTTCTGTGGTTCTGCATTTAAAAACAAAGGTGTTCAACTAGTACTTGATGCTGTTGTTGATTACTTACCTGCTCCTACAGAAGTTGATCCTCAACCTCTTATGGATGAAGAAGGTAATGAAAACGGCGAGTTTGCAATTGTTTCTGCAGACGAACCTTTCAAAGCGCTTGCATTTAAAATCATGGATGACCGCTTTGGTGCATTAACATTCGTACGTATCTACTCTGGTAAGCTTAACAAGGGTGACACTATCCTTAATGCGTTTACAGGTAAAACAGAACGTGTTGGCCGTATGGTAGAAATGCAAGCTGATGAGCGTAAAGAGTTAACTTCAGCACAAGCTGGTGACATCATCGCTATCGTTGGTATGAAGAACGTGCAAACTGGTCACACTCTTTGTGATCCTAAGCACCCAGTAACACTTGAACCAATGGTATTCCCAACTCCAGTAATCTCGATTGCTGTACAGCCTAAAGATAAAGGCGGTAATGAGAAAATGGGTGTTGCTATCGGTAAAATGGTTGCAGAAGATCCATCTTTCCAAGTTGAGACTGATGAAGATTCAGGCGAAACTATCCTTAAAGGTATGGGTGAGCTTCACTTAGATATCAAAGTAGATATCCTTAAGCGTACTTACGGTGTAGACCTTATTGTTGGTCAACCACAGGTTGCTTACCGTGAAACTATCACTCGTGAAATCGAAGATAGCTACACGCATAAGAAACAATCTGGTGGTTCTGGTCAGTTCGGTAAAATTGATTACCGCATCAAGCCAGGCGAAGTGGGTTCAGGCTTCACGTTCACATCATCAGTTGTTGGTGGTAACGTACCTAAAGAATTCTGGCCTGCAGTTGAGAAAGGCTTTAAATCAATGATGCAAGAGGGTGTGCTAGCTGGCTTCCCTGTACTTGACGTTGAAGTAGAACTTTTCGACGGTGGCTTCCACGCCGTGGATTCATCTGCAATCGCATTCGAAATCGCTGCTAAAGGCGCTTTCCGTCAATCGATCCCTAAAGCGGGCGCACAACTTCTTGAGCCAATCATGAAAGTTGACGTGTTCACGCCAGAGGATCACGTTGGTGACGTAATCGGTGACCTTAACCGTCGTCGTGGTATGCTAAGCGACCAAGAAGCTGGTTTAACTGGCGTTCGCATTAAAGCTGACGTTCCGTTATCAGAAATGTTTGGTTACATCGGTTCACTACGTACAATGACATCAGGCCGTGGTCAGTTCTCTATGGAGTTCTCACACTACGCACCTTGTCCAGCTAACGTATCTGAAACGGTAATCGCTGCAGAAAAAGAGAAAAAAGCTGCTAAGTAATTAGCCTTTTAAACTCTAAAAAAACCCGCACATGTTGCGGGTTTTTTATTGATTAAAATTTTTTCTAGCTTCTGTGAAATCTATAGTTAGCATATATTTTAAGCATAAAAAAAGGAGCGCTAAGCGCTCCTTTTTAGTGTGATGGTACGGTTAATTAAACCTTCTAATTAACTTTGCTTTGAGGGTTTTGATTTTTAGCTTACGAACACGATGAAAACGTTGTACTGGCATTGTTGTTAATTGCTCTGCGGGTAGTACTGGCAAAGCTTCAGGGTATTGCCCTTTGCTTGGTACTGATACTGTTTGTAAATGTACTTTAAGTGCAGCGAGTGTTTTGCTGTTATCGACTTCACTAGGGCATATAAATATACCTAGTTTTCTGAGCGCTACACCAAACTTAATACTACTCGAGTAACGAACAATGGGAGCTGCAAGTATCAGCCCTAGTAAAATAGGTGATAACCACCAGAAAAATACAGGGGTAAAGTAATAAGCAACCCCGCCCCAAACAACTGCAACTACGGTTGAAAATAGTGTATAGCCAAAGGCTTCTTTCCACGACACCATGCGGCCTTCTCGCGGTTGAGCATCCCACGTTACTTTTTTACCTAAAAATACACATACTACAAAGTAAGCATGAAAAACCATCATCAGCGGTGCCACAATAACGGCAAACAAAGTTTCAATAATTGAACCAGCTATGAGTTTAATTGACCCACCAAAACGCTTATTTCTGTGGACTAGGGTAACAATGACCCCCATTAACTTAGGCATTAATAAAATAATAATGGTTAAATAAAGTAATGAGTCAATTAAATCTGTTTTAGCTATTTGCCATGTAGGGAATAACTGATAAGCACGATTAAAATAGACATCACTGTTTAATGCGCGGGTAACTGCATCAATAGTACTTAATGCGAGCATTGATAGCCAAATAAGCGACGATATATATGCTGTGGCACCCAGTAAAAAATGAAACTTACTCATAAGCTTTAATTTATTTGATGACAATAAACCAAGGTGTTGAATATTGCCTTGTACCCAGCGCCTATCACGAATTGCGTAGTCTAATATATTGCTTGGAACTTCTTCATAGCTACCTTCAATTTCAGATAACAACAGTACATCCCAATCAGCTGAGTGAAGTAAAGAAGCCTCAACAAAGTCGTGGCTGAGAATTTCACCACCAAAAGGTGCATTCCCTTTTAATATTGGTAAACCACAACATTTAATAAAGGCATCGACCCTTATAATTGCGTTATGTCCCCAGTAGTTAGCTTGATCGGTTTGCCAAAAAGCAGAGCCAGTAGCTAGCATAGGGCTGTAGAGTACCGATGCGAATTGTAAAAAGCGACCAAAAAAAGTATCTTGGCGAACCGGAATAGGGATTGTCTGAATAAGACCTGCTTGTGGGTTATTTAGCATGCTAGTTGTTAACTCAAGCATACACTTGCCAGTCATTATACTGTCTGCATCGAGTACAATCATATGATCGTATTTACTACCCCAGCGTTCACAAAAATCCGTTAGGTTGCCTACTTTGCGGTGTTTATTGTCTTCACGGCGGCGATAAAAAATATGTTTGGCAGTATCTCCTAAGCGCTCGCACATTGCGTGCCATGCATTGAGTTCATTCTCGGCTATCTGCGGGTCTTGTGTATCGCTTAGTAAGTAAAAATCAAAGTGTTCGAGCTGTCCGGTCTCTTTAAGCGACGCAAGACTTACTTCAAAACCAGCAATTACACGGTGGGTGTCTTCGTTGTAAATAGGCATTACAACCGCTGTTTTTTGCTTAGCAATAGCTTGGGCGTGAATCGCGATTGGTTTTATGCGCTTTAAGGTAAGTGGATCGATACGAAATAGCTGTGATACAAACCCTATTGTGCCACTACAAAATGCCGTCACTATCCATGCAAATGTAATAGAAAATAAGACAAGCAGTGCATACTCAAGCAACGTCATGCCGTTTGAGTTAAGTATGTCGAACATGATTGATATGCCATAGCCTGATATGAATATAGCGGCAATTGCAAAAAGCCATACACGAGCTGTTTTAAATGGCATAGGTGTTCCTTTGTTTTGCTTACTTGATGTCATTTGGATACCAAACATAGCTCCATACCTCACTAATGTCTTTGTCACGTAGTTTTAACGATAAGCGCATATCGACGGGTTTGTCGTCTTGTGGTGCAATTTTAAAAGCAACACGCCAGCCGTACCCTTCTGGTAACTTTTGAACGGATACATCACTTACTTCACCCGTAGTAAGCTGAATATCTGCATTTAACTTAAGTTGTTCAGAGAGAGCATTTAGAGCGGGGCCTGAAAAATCAACAGTGAATTGACGATGGCTTTGTGGTGGCGGGTTATCTTCACCGGGCAATGCTGCGCTGCCGATACGAGTACGCACTACATGTGCTTTTTCATGTTTGTTTAAACTGCTATTAAACGTACTCATTTTGTAGCTAAGTTTTAATGAATCACCTGCTTTGAAGGGGTTTTCTGGTACCCAGTAACTAACAATGTTGTCGTTTGTTTCGGTATCTGTTGGAATTTCTACTAGCTCAACACGGCCATTGCCCCATTCACCCTGAGGTTCAATCCACAGGCTTGGGCGATCATGGTAATGTGCTTCTATATCAAAATAGTTATTAAAGTCACGGTCGCGCTGCGCAAGCCCAAAACCTTTAGGGTTTTCGTACGCAAATGACGTAACACTCAGTTGCGATGGATTATTCAGTGGGCGCCATACCCACTTGTCATCCTGTGATTGAGTTAACAAGCCATCAGAGTCATGCACCTCAGGACGATAATCATCAAAAAATTTTGTGCTATTTTCACCATGATAAAACATGCTCGTTAGTGGTGCGATGCCTAACTTTTTCACGTCTTTACGGGCAAATATTTGCATGTCTATTTTAACGGTTGTGTTGGTAGTAGGGTCAATATTAAATTTATAAGCGCCAGATACTGATGGGCTATCAAGTAATGCAAACAGTACAATGCTAGTTTGTTCTGCTGTCGGTTTTACTAGCCAAAACTCTTTAAACATAGGGAACTCTTCGCCAGATGCAAGCGCTGTATCAATTGCTAATCCGCGAGCTGAAAGGCCATAAACTTGGTTTGGACCTACAACACGAAAATAAGAAGCACCTTGAAACACCATAATCTCATCTTTATAAGTATTAGTATTTAAAGGGTAGTGAAGCCTAAAACCTGCATGGCCAAGCTGTGTATTGGTTGTGCTTTTAGTTAACTCATCTTTTAGCGGTGTAGCCGTTCCATCGTAATTATAAAAGTCAGTATTAAAGGGAAGTCTGCTGTGTTTTGAGTCGCTATCAACAGTATTTATTGTCACCGGCGTTTTGTATAAAAAACCAGGATGAAATAGCTGTAATTCATACAAACCATCATCTTTCCAAACAGCTTGATCTTGCTTAAAACGAATGGAGCGGTAATCCTGATAATTAATGTTATTTAGTGCATCAAGTTCAATATTGTTTGGCGCCTTATAGTCTTCACTGGCTAATTTTTTTGCACGTGCGCTGATAACATCAAATAAACTACTTTGTGAAATAGAGGCTTTGGTGGTACTTGCTAATGCTTGGTTACTAACTGCAAATGTTGAAAGTGCAATAAATAAACCCAAAATCGATTTAGTATGAGACTGCCATCGTGTTGTTAATTTGATAAGTTGCTTCATTTTTTCTTCCTTTATGAAAACGGCTAGGTCACATTTAAAAGTGATTTTTTTACTTAATGGGTAAGCCTAAATTAATCTATGAATTTGATGTTAAGTACTGAAGTTACGAGGTTTGTAAAGTTACATTTAATAAAAAATGAACTACCTAACGCAAAAGATATTAAGGGGGGATAGCTGAAGCTTGTCTGAATTATTTTTACAGAGGAATAAAAAAAGCCGCGAATGCGGCTTTTTATTTCTTACTTTAAGCTAATTATTTCTTTTTAAAGCGACGCACTATAGAAAGTGGTGCTAAAAGAAGAGATAACCAAAGCAATGAGCCAGCATCGTTATCATCATCTGAACGCAAGTTATTTACCTTCACAGCAACTTTTTCAGCTTTTGATACATTACCAACGCTATCTTCAACTTGTACGGTAAACGTAATGCGGTTTTCAAATTCATAATCAATTTCACCAGCAACAATTAGCTGACCTTGATCATTAATTGACACACTATCGTTTTCAGACACGATAAATTTAACAACAGGTGAATCTTCAGGGTTAGGATCTGAGTAATCAAGCATGCCAATAACAGTACCTACAGCGCTGTTTTCATCAATAGAGAATACTTGATCTGGGGCAACCACAGGAGTTTGTTCTTCTGGTGTAAGCACAACTTCAGATTTGATATCAACAATCACAGGGTCATGATCAGACGCGCGGTATGCACTTTCTGAGTAAAGAGTAGACTGATGCCCTTCGCTCTTAAACTCTACATTGTAATCAAGCACGATAGGCTCATCGGCATTAATGTGCCAATCTTTAGCAGCCACTACTTTACTAAGTAAAGACTCAGTCGCCACTGCATGGTCAAGGCTACCAGCACGGCCTGAGAAGCTGTAAGAGTAAGCTAATGTATTACCATCAAGCTTAGCAACAACATTTTTGTAGCCTTTTTCGTCAAATTTGCGAATTGGATCTTCCATCGCGTAGGCGTTCATATCACCCACTAAGATAATATCTTCGTCGTCTACACCTGTTGGTTTGCTGTCTAACCAATCAGCAAATGCGCTTGCACCTTCTGTACGGATTTCATTCCAACATGCTTGACCATCGTTTTGATCTTCATTAGCGCCACTTGCACTACGACAACCGCCTTTTGATTTTAAATGCGCAACTGCAACAGTAAATACTTCTTGCGACTCTAACGATTTAAAGCTTTGTGCGATAGGTGTACGGTTGCTGAAATCAAATGGTGCTGCGGTAGTAATAGCAGCAGACCCTACTTCTTCAACTTTGTTTGCGCGGTAAATAAGTGCTGTTGTTATTGCGTCAGTACCTACTTGGTTAACATTAAAGTCTACAAAAGCATATTCGTTAGCACTGTCAGCATCATTTAGTGCGTTTACTAAACTTGCAATTGCACTAAACTCACCAAAGCCATCGTTTTCAATTTCCATTAAACCGACAACGTCAGCTTGCATTGCGCTAATTGCACTTACTAACTTAGCTTCTTGGCGAACAAATTCTTCAAGTGAGTCAGCGCCGCGGCTAGTTGGGAAACCAGCGCCTTGGCCGTCACCGTTGAAGTAGTTTAGAACGTTAAAGCTTGCAACACGTATGTCTGCTTCAGGATTTAGTTCCGGTGCGTCTTCACGTGGATTAGTTGCAATAAATTGCGGTGCAACTGTTGGGTGAATACGATATGTGCTAAAGCTATACGCTAATGCACCTGTTACGCTGTTCACACTATCGCCTGTACGTAATGTGTTTTCTGCTGATAAACCTGGGGTCGGGTAAGCAGTAGGATCTGAGTTTTGAACAGTTGAACCGTCATCAACTAAGATTTTTTTAGTTAGGTTTTCTACTTCAACAGCGTTAGCTGCATCGCCAGGCATAGCAACTTGTGTGCCTTGGTATAAACGTTCTGTTGCAAGCTCAACTTCACCGTAACGGCCTAAACCAAAGTTATTTGTTACAACTAACTCTTGGTCTAAAGTAACCAGCATCCCTTCAAAGGCTTCTAAATCATCTTGGCTTGCTAAAGGTAAAGAAATTTTAGTGGCACTTACTGATTGACCCGTTGCACATACCGCAACTTGAACAACATCAGATATTTGCGTTGAATCGAAGTATTCATCAACTGTACCTTGAACGCGTACGTGATCGCCAACGTTTACATCTGTATCTGCAAAGTAAACAAATACACCTTCAGAAGTTAGTGGGTTTGTATCTTCATCAGCGGCAAGAGAAGTTACAAAGAAACCTTTAAGTTCATCATCGCCTTGGAAGTCGGCAGTAACAATACCTTCTAGTTCTACTAGTGTGTCAACGAGTGGGCTTTCGTTTCCTTCGCCTTGAATAGCACTAATTAGCGTTTTGTCTGCAGCACATACGATTGGATCAATTGGATCTGGTTCAGGCTCTGTTCCGCCACCATTACCCGCATGAGAACCGAGACCAGTAAACTCATTTTGATCGAACTGCGTCCATTCTTCGCTTGGATTAAAGTTTGCATCAGGAGTAACACGACCTGTCACTATTCCATCTTTGCGTCTTAATGTTTTGTTTGCAGTTTCTACCCCGCCCTCTGACCAAGATGAGCCAGGATCTACACCACGTTGGCCAAAGCTATCAATCACTGTATCTCCTAGCATTAATACGATAGCGTCATCACCATTAAAGCCGATACTGCTGCTTTGTAAATCAGAAAGGGCTGCTAAGTTGTCATTTGCACTTGTATGCGCAATTACATATGTTTTCTCAGCTGCCAGAGTTCCTTCAAGCGTAACTACTCCACTGGCTTCGGTTTTACCGTTAAAAAATACATTTAGAGTTACTTCATCTAGAGATACTTCAGAGGTACCGTTATTGTAGATTTCAATGGCTTTATTATTACTGCTACCTTCAACATACTCAGATATGATTAAGTTAGCGGACGCTGGTGCACTAAGACCTGCTAGTACAAGCGCCAGTGGCGTTATTTTTGTTTTAAACATTTTTTTATTATTCCCGTGTATTTAAATCCCAAAATGGGACACCAGTTTAGAGAATCTAAATGACAAAAATAATACAATTATGTTAATGAATGTAAACAAAAGGCGGTTTTACCGCCTTTTTATCAATTACTTACTTTTTAGTGAGGTATTGCGCGGCTTGCTTAGCGAAATAGGTTAATATGCCATCAGCACCTGCGCGCTTAAAAGCGAGTAAAGACTCCATAATTGTGGCTTCTTCGCTCAGCCAACCGTTATCAATCGCTGCTTTGTGCATTGCATATTCGCCACTGACCTGATATGCGAAAGTAGGTACACCAAATTCGTCTTTAACGCGGCGCACAATATCAAGGTAGGGCATACCGGGTTTAACCATCACCATGTCGGCACCTTCTTGTAAATCAAGCGCGACTTCTCTAATTGCTTCATCTGAGTTGGCAGGATCCATTTGATAGGTTTTTTTGTCGGCCCCTTTTAAGTTACCTGCAGAGCCAACAGCGTCTCTAAAAGGCCCGTAGTAGCTAGAAGCATATTTAGCTGAATAAGCCATAATACGTGTATGGATATGGCCATCTGCTTCAAGTGCTTCGCGAATAGCGCCAATACGACCATCCATCATGTCAGATGGCGCAACTACATCTGCGCCTGCCTCGGCGTGCGAAAGCGCCTGCTTAACAAGAATTTCAGTGGTTATGTCATTAATTACATAACCTTTATCATCAATAATGCCGTCTTGACCGTGAGTAGTAAATGGGTCAAGGGCTACATCGGTAATAACCCCAAGCTTAGGAAAAGCTTCTTTTAAAGCGCGCACAGTACGTTGTGCTAAGCCATCTTCATTAAAGGCTTCTTCAGCCATCAGGGATTTTTTGTCACCAGGAGTTACCGGAAAAATAGCCACGGCAGGTACACCTAAATCTACAAGCTCTTTTGCTTCTTCAAGCAAAAAATCAATCGATAAACGTTCAATTCCAGGCATAGATTCGATGACTTCTCGGCGATTTTTACCTTCTAGTACAAAAACAGGGTAAATAAGGTCATTTACGCTAAGGTGGTTTTCGGCCATTAGACGACGAGAAAAGTCATCGCGGCGCATTCTGCGCATACGAGTATATGGGAAAAGGTCTAGTCCAGATTGGGCCATATTACTATGCTCCTATTGTATAGTTTCAAAATTAACAACTTGGTTACGACCTTGTTGTTTAGCGCTATAAAGTGCTTTATCTGCGCATTCCGTGAATAACTCAGGGGTATTTATATCATCAGCGATAAATGTATAGACACCGGCACTAATCGTAAATTTAATCTCAGCACCTGCAACAATGACTGGGTTTTGGTATATATGTAGTCGTATTTGTTCTGCTATATCAAAAGCGCCTTGGTTTGCAGTGTTAGGGAGTAAAATTACAAACTCCTCACCGCCATAGCGAGCGACCTCATCCAGCGGTCGTTTCAAAAAGCGTTTGATAATATCAGCAGTTGCTTTTATAACGTTATCACCGCTTAAGTGTCCGTAGGTATCGTTAATTGTTTTAAAGTGATCGATATCAATCATAATAATACTTAGCGGTGTTTGCTCTCTTCGTGAACGACGAAGTTCCATTACCAGTTTCTTATCAAAAAAGCGGCGGTTTTTAGCGCCTGTTAGCGCATCTTCTGTATTTAGCTGTTCAAGCTCTCTGTTTTTTTCTTCAAGTTCTCTAAGTGTTACTTGTAGCTCAAACGTGCGCTCATCTACTTGTGATTCAAGTTCGTACTGAGCTTCTTCTTGAAGTGCGAGTCGCTCTTTTAACAGTGTATCTTGAGCCGTACTTTCTGCAATCACAGTTTGTTGTTCGATTATCTGCTCATCTCGTTCAGTTATAAATTGCTTCATAACTGCATAACACAAGCAAAATGTACAACTAAAAAAGAACACCGATACAATGACCAACCCCATCGTTTCAAAGGTGTACCATCCCATCACGGTTATAATAAAATAAACCGTTACTGCATTAAAAAAGCCTAAAGCTAGTAATAATGCATTTATAGATTTTGAAGGGTGGGAGCGAGTAGATAAGTAGGTTGTTAAAAAGTACAGACTTAAAACAAGAGGGGTTAATATTAGGCAATATGCAGTGACCAACCAGTTAGGAAGTAGCCAAATAAATAATAGAGAGACAGCAAGCAATTTTGTTATTAACTTTTGCACACGTATAATTTTTTGAGCGTGAGGCTTGCACATTTGTTGTTGAAGAGGGAAAAACAATAGCGCGATTAAAATAAGTAATATTGGCATTATTACTTGTTGGATTGTGGGAGTATTTGGGTGCAAGTAACGAAATCCAAAGCCGCCAAGGTACGCTAAAAAAAGCCCTAGCGTGAAAGTGATCGCTCCCGCTAGTGCAAAATAGCGCTTTCGAGTAAATCCATACAAAAATATACAGCTTAATGCCAATGCTGCTAAAAAGCCGACCATTAATCCATAAACTAAGTTAAAACCCTCTTTTTGAGTTAAATAAACATCTTGTTGCCATAAACTGATAGGGATACGTAAACCTGATGGGTTACTAACTTTGAGAATAACCCGAGTGGAGGAGCTTGCTGGAAGCGTTAATTTAGTTAACAAAAACTCACTCTTGATAGTACGTTCGTCAAGTGAGAATGAATCACCTAGCCGCATTTCTGACAGTATTTGTGCATTTCTCAAGTGAAACAGCTGAACTTCATTTAAAAATGGATTGTCTATTAAAATTAATGGACTAAAGCGACTATTTAACGTGTTATTTATTTCAAACGTAACCCAAACAGGGCGGCTTTCTAGGCCAAAATTTAACAGTTTGGTGTTAACCGAATGCCATTGATTAGGCTCAAGTTGTAAAGCTGTTTCTATCGATGAAGGCTCAAAAGAATAAGTAAGATTTGTAACGATATGGGATGAAAAATCTGAATTTATTACTACGGTAGACGCAAAGCTTTTAAAAGTGAAAAGCACTATAAGTAGGCAAATAGCAGCCTTTAAACTGTTCATTAACGGGCTTCTAAACCAAAAACAGTATAAAAGTTATCTGTTGTTTGCTTAGCCACACTCTTGGCATCTATTTGATATAGCTCAGCAAGTGTTTGGCAGACATGCGTTAATAGTGCTGGCTCATTTCTTCGCGACTTAGGCTTTGGTTTAACTGTGCGTGGAATTAAAAAAGGCGCATCAGTTTCTATAAGTAAGCGGTTTAAGGGAATGCTTGGAACTAAAGCTTGCAATGCTTGTCCGCGTCTTTCATCACAAACCCACCCTGTGATACCAATGTATAGCCCTAATGCTAAATAGCTTTTGAGTGCGTTTTCGTCTCCTGTAAAGCAGTGAAGCACACCGCGAACATTGAACTCCGTAAGAATATTGATCATGTCATCACTCGCATCACGCTCATGCAAATAAACCGGTAAATTTAACTTTTCGGCTAGTGCAAGTTGGCGTCTCAATACGCTACGTTGAACATTTCGAGGCGAAAAATCACGGTTATAATCAAGCCCGCATTCACCAATAGCAACAACCTGAGGTTGAGTGGCAAGCAGTGTTAATTGGTCTTCTAATGAATCAGTTGCTGTTTTGGCATCATGTGGATGAATACCGGCGGTTGAAAACAAGTGATAGCTTTTAGCAAGTGCTAAAGATTGCTCACTTGATGAGATGTCGCAACCAATAAGCAGCATTTTTTCGACACCCGCGCTTTGAGCACGGGAGATGATATCTGAATGCTCACCATCAAACTGATGGTTTGCTAAGTTAACGCCAGCATCAACCAGTGTGTAAGGCATTACTTAGTTCGTTTAACGCGAATAGAACGGTTTTGACCATCTTTTCGTAATAAAAATGAGTTAAATGCACCGCGGGTAATGGTTACAGCATCAGACTTTTTCAAACGCATGCTATCAGAACCAACTTGGCGCCATTTTTGGTTGTTATCCAAAGTGATGATCAGCTCGCCATAGGGGGCTTTGTCAACAGATGTTACCGCTGCTTTTATTTCACTGTCTTTTTCTGCTCGGTCTTTTTTGTGCTCTAAACCAAAGTCATCCTTTGGCGTTTCAACTGCAACAACAGGGACATTGGTGGCTGTTGTTGGCGCTTTAACTTTTTGGGTTACTGTTGATTGTGTAAGTGGTTTACCCGCCATTGTATTGTCGTAACACAAGAGGCGGTTGAAGTCATTTTCGATAAAGCTACACGCTTTTAGCGCTTGAGTATTAATGTCTGATTGCGCAGAAAATGCAGGTGCGCTCAATATAACCATTAGTGAGAGTATTTGTTTTTTCATTTTATTCCTCAACTTCTTCTCGTGGTTTAGCAGTGTAAAACTTCGCTAAAATTAAACCTAATTCAAACAAAAGCAACATCGGAAATGCTAATAATGTCTGCGATAAAACATCGGGCGGCGTTAAAAACATCGCCACAACAAAAACACCCACCACAATATAAGGGCGCTTTTCTTTTAAGCTCGTTGTTGTCGTTGCACCACTCCAGCACAAAAGCATAATAGCAACTGGAATTTCAAATGCGACGCCAAACGCAAAAAACAGCTTTAATACAAACCCTAAATAACTACTTATATCTGGCGCTAGGGTCATCATTTCAGGCCCCGTATTGGTAAAAAAACCTAAAATAATGGGTAGCACTACAAAATAGCAAAATGCGATACCGCCATAAAATAGTAAAATACTGGAAGCAAGAATAGGCATCAGCATTTTCTTTTCATGCTGATATAATCCCGGCGCTATGAACCCCCAAATTTGATGCAATATCCAAGGTATAGACGCAAATAATGCAACAAATAAAGTCAGCTTAAATGGGGCAAAGAAGGGGGCAGTGACATCGGTTGCAATCATGGTTGCAGTGCTTGGCAAATGAGAGACTAACGGCTGTGCAACAAACGCGTATATATCGTTTGCAAAATACACTATTGCAATAAAAATAACTAAAATACTCAACAGTGATTTTATAAGCCTGTCACGCAGCTCTATTAAATGAGCTACAAACCCCGATTTTACTTCCTCAACCATTTTTATTTATACCATTTAGTAAGTTGACCATAGAAAGGTAAATTAAATTCACTTTTTTTCATCAATTTGTTGGTTCGGTTCTGATTCTTGTGGCTGTTTTTTATAGCTGTGAGTTACTGATTCTGCAGCCTGTTTTAGCTCACTTAATGAGCTTTGTAATTCAGGGCTTAAGTCTTGTAGGTTTTGTTGCTCAGCTTTTTTTAGGTTTTCGTGGAGCTCGTGTACGCGCAATTCTTCACTCACTTCAGCTTTAACTGAATTAGCTAGAGATTTAACAGTTTTGATCCAGCGACTAACCGTTCTTATTGCAACGGGTAAACGTTCAGGCCCTAATACAACAAGCCCTACAATAAAAACAACAACTAGCTCCCACATGCCCATGTTAATTAAGCCTTATCGGTGTCTTTTGTTTTTTCAGTATCAGTCGTCGTTTTTTGTGACGTTTGAATTTGTTCAGGGGAGTCTGTTTCAGTTGGTTTTTCATCCGACATTGCTTTTTTAAACCCCTTAACAGCACCGCCTAAGTCACCCCCCATTCCGCGTAATTTTTTAGTACCAAAAAGAAGTACAATGATTGCCAAAACAATCAATAATTGCCAAATACTAATGCCGCCCAATCCCATGGTTCTCTCCAAATAATAAAATGATTAAATGTATATTTTAAATACTAATTATACGCCCTAAACCGTAAATAGCACTTTGTTTATGTGTGTCGCCATGCCGCAATAAAACACGCGGCGGAACAGGTTGCTGTAACGCCCGCAGCAATTAAATCATGTTGCAAATAACACAGTGCAGACACTACCAAAGTAGCACTCCCCAACAAGCTAAGCACTAACGCTTTATGAGAAGCTGGCTTTACAACTGCGTGGGTGCGCACTGGGCGCTTTAAGTTTTGATAAATCAAGTCAGGTAGCTCAGGCATTTTTTCTGCCCAGAATGGTAGGTTTGCATACATTTGTTTTAAGACAGATAACGGCCCTACTTGTTCTTTAACCCACTGCTCTAAGAAGGGTTTAGCCGTTTTCCATAAATCTAGTTGAGGATAAAGCTGTCTTCCCAGCCCTTCAACATAGAGTAATGTTTTTTGAAGTAGCACCAATTGTGGTTGCACCTGCATATTAAATCGACGCGCGGTGTTAAATAAATTTACCAGTACATGCCCAAATGATATTTCAGCAAGTGGCTTATTAAAAATAGGTTCGCAAACAGTGCGAATAGCAAATTCAAACTCTTCGATACTGGTATCTTCAGGAACCCAGCCAGAGTCAACATGCAGTTGGGCTACTTGACGATAGTCGCGATTAAAAAAGGCAATAAAGTTTTCTGCTAAATAGCGCTTATCTTCTTTACTTAAGGTACCAACAATACCGCAATCAATACCAATATATTTAGGGTTTTCAGGATGCTCGCGAGATACAAAAATATTACCGGGATGCATGTCTGCATGAAAAAAACTATCTCTGAATACTTGTGTAAAAAACACTTCTACGCCACGTTCTGCAAGCAGTTTCATATTTGTATTTTGCGCTATTAACGACTCGGTGTCTGACACGGGTATACCGTAAATACGCTCCATCACTAGCACGTTGTTTCGGCTGTAATCACTGTAAACAGTAGGGATATAGAGCGCATCTGAATCATCAAAATTACGTTTTAATTGAATGCCATTGGCACCTTCACGCATTAGGTCTAATTCATCAAGCAGTGTTTTTTTATACTCTTTTACTACTTCAACAGGGCGCAAACGTTTTGATTCGTTATGAACATTAGCAAGCACCTGAGCAAGCTTTTCCATTAATGCTAAGTCTGCATTTATTTGTTCATGGATGTTTGGGCGAATTACTTTAATGACAACATCGTGCTCAATATTATCGTTGTCAACTAGTGTTGCAGTATGCACTTGCGCTATTGATGCAGATGCCAATGGCGTTTGTGAAAATTCACTAAACAGCTCGCTAATGTCATTAATCTCGAGTGCATTCTCTATAATTTTTTGTGCCAATTCACCTTCAAAAGGCTGCACTTGGTCTTGCAAAAAGGCAAGCTCTTGCGCGATATCGTGAGGAAGTAGATCGCGACGTGTTGACAGCATTTGGCCAAATTTAATCCATACAGGCCCTAGCTCTTGTAATGCTAAACGTAAGCGCAGTCCTGCAGGTTTTTCTTTATGCTGATTTCGTAGCCAAAATAAACACCCTCTGGCAATTTTTGCAAACCAAGGGGTTTTACTTTTAGGCACTAATTCGTCTAAACCATAGCTAAGTAATGTTTTAGTGATGTAATACAATCGTGAAGAAGACACAAAAAGTCCTTAGCGTGTTTTGGCGCTTAATAAAGTGTTTATACGCTGCTCTATGGCGGCAACTTGGCCTTTTAGCTCTCGGTTTTGTTGTTTAAATTGTGCAAGTTCTAAAGGGTGAATCGTAACAGATAGCTCGTCTTGAAATAAGCTTGTTAACGTGGTGCTTAGTTGCGCGTTAATTTTGCTACCATGGCGCTTTAGCGACATAAAATGCAAATAAAGTTGTTGAGCTGGTGCGTCGCCAATATAGCTTGATAGCTGTTCGGGCCAATCTATGTCTAACCCTGAAAATGCACCGCTATATGCTTGCGCTATATTCAAGTCGCCTTGTAAATCGAGTTTATCTTGACGAATTAGCTGTGTAAGCATGGCTGGGTTTTTAAGAGCAACAAGCGTGTCTATATCGGCGCTGATCATGCAATCGCTATAATCGCTGTTGTCAGCGGCATAAATGTGTAATTTTTCGTCAGCAAAAACAACCTGTATGGTTTGTTGCCAGTCTCTAACTTCAACAAGTAAACGCTGTTGTTTTACCGTGTTTAGCTTTTGGGCAACGTTAGGGTCGAGTTTAAGTGCTTGATTTAAAATGCGCTCAACAAGCGAAAGTACAAAGTTAGGTAGCATCAAAAAGGTCGATGTGTTTGTATTATCACTGTTTTTTTCAGATGCTTGATCAAGCGCCATGACTCAGAGCCTTAATATTTAAAACCACGGTGAAGGGCAACAATTCCGCCAGTTAGGTTTTGATACGTTGTTTGTTCAAACCCAGCTTCATCCATCATTGCTTTAAGCGTATCTTGGTCTGGGTGCATACGAATCGACTCTGCTAAATATTGATAAGACTCACTGTCGTTAGCAACTAGCTTGCCCATTGTTGGCAGTAAATTGAACGAGTAAAAATCATACGCTTTGCTAAGTGCTTCGTGTTTTGGCTTAGAAAACTCTAATACTAACAAACGACCACCTGGCTTTAGTATGCGATACATTGAGCGCAGCGCCTTGTCTTTGTCGGTTACATTACGTAAACCGAAGGCAATGGTGATCACATCAAAGCTGTTATCTGGAAATGGCAGCATTTCAGCATTCATTTGTACGTAGTCAATATTGCCTACAAGGCCTAAATTATGAAGCTTTTCACGACCTACTTTGAGCATAGATGAGTTAATATCGCCCAAAACCACTTGGCCAGTTTCACCGACCAGTTGACTAAATTTTGCAGTTAAATCGCCTGTACCACCGGCTAAGTCAAGAACATGATGGCCTTTACGCACGCCTGAACTGGCTATAGTTTGACGTTTCCATAAACGGTGGACACCAAAAGACATTAAATCATTCATTACATCGTACTTAGCCGCAACAGAGTGAAATACATCTGCAACCATTGATGCTTTTTCGTTTTCAGCAACGGTTTTGTAGCCAAAGTGCGTGGTCTTTTCTGGGGTCTCGTTCATGATTAATCTCTATCGTGGCAATAAGCACTAGTGTACTTTATTGTGCACCGAAGGTGCAATTTGAATATGATTTATCAGGTATTTTATTGGCCGGCGGTAAAGCTACTTTGGCCAAGAGAGCGGGCTTTAAATGCCGCGTGTGATGCCTTTTTAGCCAATTGGTTAAAGTCTTCTTTTTGCTGATGCTGAGCGATTCCCAGCGATAAGTTAATGCTGGGCAGTTTTGCGCCACTTTTTGAGCTTACAAAACGCAGTTTTTCTACACCTTTACGAACTTTTTCAGCGATGAGAATTGCTGTTTCTGGATCAATGTCAGCTAATAAAACAGTGAACTGATCTTTAGCGGTACGCCCCGGTAAACCACTTTGCATTACATACTTTTGAACTTGTTTAGCCACTTTATTTAAAATCACTTCACCAATAATATCGCCAAAGTTATCAACAAAATGCGCTAAATTATCGATTTGAATGGCAATGGCACAAATAGACTTGTCTTGAGTCGCCCATAGTTCAGTTTGTTGGGTTAAGTAATGGCGTTTAAATAAGCCGGTTTGACTATCTATAATGTGTTGCTTACGAAGTTGAGAAAGTTGCTTTTGTGTTCTTTCGTGAAGTTTTTTTGCTCTCGTTAGCTCTTGCTTAAACTTTTTATGTTGAGCGAGTAACTCAGCAGTTTGCTTATCAAGTTTGTTAAGTGCTTGGCGGCTTTGTTCTATATTGTTTTCGTCAAGCGAATGAACACATTCACTCACTTGATCTGCAAAACGACTGATTTGTTTTTCTGTATTTTGCGCATTGTTAGACAATGAAGTAATAACGCCGTCTACGTTTTGAATCATCGACACTTGCGTATTGTGTCCGACATTTAAAAATTCAAAGTAAAGTTGCTCTATTAATACGCCATCAATGTTTTCATCGGTAGAAATAGCGCGATCTAATGTTTTATTTAATTTTAAATTTGCTTGGCTAACGTAGGTGTAAACAACTTGAAAGTTCAGGGGCGTTGGCGGCAATGCATAGCGTTCTAAGAACATACACACTTGAGTCATTTTCTCTTGAGCAATAGCCATGGAATCATGGAACATCATTATTTAATACCAACTAAGTACGCATCAATGCTTAATTTATAATTTCATTCCATGAGTCGATTGTGCGTCCAAGCTTTTTTATTATTTTTTACTACTGTATTCGTTATAACTGCTATTAAAAAGCAAAAATAGGGCCAAGGGAACTTAAATTTTACTTTAGTCGCTTAATAGCTGCTTTTCTCATCAATTAGGCTTGTTTTTAACTCATTTAATATGATTTATCGTCTAATAAATACTTTTTAAAACTGTACTTTTAGAGTCGATTTTCATTTAAAACTTCATCTTACAGTGGTTGTTTTAGTATTAAGGTAAAGGCACGTTATAAAGAGACGCTATTGCAAATGCGCCTGATAGCGCAGTGTAATAGCAATATGCTATATCATAGCTTGCCCTTTTATTGAATAAGCTTTAAGCCTGGTAGGGCGTTAACATCAACGATACTTGTCTCATTTACTTGCTATTTACTGAGTCTGCGATAGCTTTGTGAAATTCATTATCTGACTAAATTTTATTATGACGAATAATTTATTACTTAAGCCAATCCGCAATACACTTATCAGCATGACGCTTTTATGTACTTTAAGTGCCTGTCAAACCACAAACTATAACGCCGATAGTCAGTTTACAGCGGTTGCAGATAGCATTGTTGATTACCGACAAAGTTCCAGCCCTTACGGCAACATTGAGGGTGTTAATGGTTATTTGTTAGCGAATCTATCGCCTGAGTTTTTAGAGCAGCAATACAATAAAAAAACTCAGTTCTTGGCTGAGCTAGACGCCTTAGATGCAGCGTCCCTGAGTGATGAAAACCAAATAAACTTCAGTATTATTAGCGCTCAAGTACAAAACAGCGTTGACGAATATGTATTTAATGCTCATTACATGCCGCTAACTTCTGAGTACGGTTTTCATTCTGGCTTATCGTATATTGTAAACAGCAGCCAATATAAAACACTGCAAAATTATCAAACCTATTTAGCACGTTTGGCTCAGGTCCCTCGCTTTTTTGAACAAAATATTTATTGGATGAAAAAAGGTCTTGAAACAGGTTTAACGCAACCTAAAGCGGTGCTTGAAGGGTACGAAGAATCAATATCAGCCTATATAGTTGAGGATGTTACAACGTCTGAATTTTATAAACCTTTTTTAAAAAATAACGCAGGCTTGCCAGAGAGTGAGTTTAAATCACTTCAGCAGCAGGCGCAGTCTGTAATAAAAGATAAAGTAATTGAATCATATAAAAATTATTTAGCTTTTTTTACACAGGAGTATCGCCCTGGTGCGCGCACTTCGATAGGTATTTCAAATACGCCAAACGGCGAGTCGTTTTATAAAAATAGAGCTAAATATTACACCACTACCGAGATGACCCCTAAAGAAATACACCAGCTGGGGTTAAAAGAAGTTGCACGCATTCGCGGCGAAATGGAAGCTATTATAAAAGAAGTCGAGTTTGAGGGAACATTTGCAGAGTTCATTCACTTTTTACGAACCGATCCGCAATTTTATGCAACCACACCAGAGCAACTACTTAAAGAGGCAGCATATATAGCAAAAAAAATGGACGCACAACTGCCTAAGCTGTTTCATACCTTGCCTCGTAAACCGTATGGTGTTGCGCCGGTACCCGCGAGCATAGCGCCCAAATACACAACGGGTCGCTACTCAGGGTCAAATAGAGATGATGAGGCGGGCTATTATTGGGTGAATACGTACGCACTTGATAAACGCCCACTGTATGTATTAGAAGCGCTCACTTTGCACGAAGCGGTACCGGGTCATCATTTACAAATATCATTAAATGCAGAATTAGAAACCTTGCCACGTTATCGTCGAGATGCGTATTTATCGGCATTCGGTGAAGGTTGGGGGCTTTACTCTGAGTACTTAGGCATTGAAGCGGGCTTTTATCAAAGTCCATATAGCCGATTTGGTCGTTTAACTTACGAAATGTGGCGAGCTGCTCGTTTAGTGGTAGACACCGGTATGCACATGTATGGTTGGAGCAGAGAGCGCGCTATGCAGTTTATGAGCGAAAATACAGCGTTGTCGTTACACAATGTGAAAACCGAAACCGATCGCTATATAACTTGGCCTGGCCAAGCACTGTCATACAAAATTGGCGAGCTTACGATTAAACGTTTACGTAAAGAGGCTGAGCAAGCACTTGGGCACAGTTTTGATATTAGGGAGTTCCACCATCAGGTATTACGCCATGGCTCTGTCCCTTTATCTGTTTTAGAGGCGCAAGTACGTTTATATATTAATGAAGAGTTAGCCAAACAGAAGAGTTAGCCTATAAATGGTTAATTCTTGAATGCATAAAAGTGTTATGTCATTTTGGATATAGCACTTTTTTATTTTTACAGCAGCGGATCACCAATGAACAACTTTATAATGTTTAGTATTGACGTATTTGCGAGTCTATTTATTGTTTTTTTAGGCTTATTAGTTTTAATTGTGGCTGTTTTTTATATCCGCGATGTTACACAAACAAAGCATGCAATTAGGCGAAATTACCCTGTAATTGGACGCTTTAGGTATTTTTTTGAACGTCAAGGCGAGTTTTTTAGACAATACTTTTTTGCCCTCGACAGGGAAGAAATGCCTTTTAATCGTGCCGAACGTAGTTGGGTTTATCGCGCTGCAAAAAATGTAGACCGTACCGCGGCATTTGGATCTACACAAAGCTTAGAGGTCACAGGTACAGTAATGTTTATGAACTGCGCCTTCCCTACGCTTGATGAAGAAGCGCTTGCGCCAAGTGAAGTAACGCTTGGTCCCTATTGCCAAACACCTTATTCAACCAATTCTTTATTTAACGTATCGGGAATGAGCTTTGGTGCGCTATCTAAACCCGCTGTGCGTGCTCTTTCTAAAGGGGCAAAGCTCGCGGGTTGTTGGATGAACACGGGGGAGGGGGGCTTGAGCCCTTATCATCTTGAAGGTGGCGCAGATTTAGTTTTTCAAATTGGTACTGCTAAATACGGGGTACGCGATGAAAATGGCCAGCTCAGTATCGAAAAACTCAAACAGATTGCAGCACACGAGCAGGTTAAAATGTTTGAGCTTAAAATGAGTCAAGGTGCTAAACCCGGTAAGGGAGGCATGCTTCCTGGGCGCAAAGTGAATGCTGAAATAGCAAAAATACGCGGTATTCCTGAGGGCGAAGATTCTATTAGTCCCAATGGGCACCCTGAAATTAAAAACCCCAGTGATATTCTCGATATGATTGCGACGGTACGAAATACCACAGGTAAACCAACCGGCTTTAAGGCTGTTATTGGTGCGTATGGCTGGTTAGAAACCTTATTTGCTGAAATAAATCACCGTGGTATTGAGTCGGCTCCTGATTTTATTACCATTGATAGTGCTGACGGTGGAACCGGCGCTGCTCCTCAGCCCTTAATGGATTCTGTGGGATTACCACTTCGTGAAAGTTTACCGCTAGTAGTCAATATGCTTGAAAAACACGGACTGCGTGATCGCGTTAAAATCATTGTTTCGGGTAAGCTTATTGTGCCTTCTAAAGTTGCTTGGGCGTTAGCGCTTGGGGCCGATTTTGTTGTGTCGGCTCGCGGACATATGTTTGCATTAGGGTGTATTCAAGCAATGCAATGTAACAAAGATTCTTGCCCTACCGGTATTACTACTCATAACGAACGCTTGCAGCGCGGTTTAAACGTTGCGGATAAAGCGCAGCGAGTGGCTAACTACAATAAGTATATTCATTATGGCGCGGGGCTTATTGCTCACTCATGCGGTGTAACAAGTGCACGAGAGCTTAAACGCGAACATGTACGTATAGTTCAAGAAAGTGGCCTTTCGGAGCCATTAGATAAAATTTACGAAAATTATAAGTAAGAAACGATAATATCCATTAGATAGGTGGCTCTGCAAATTATTTAGGCAGCTATGGTGTACCTTATACTACAAACTTTAGAGCTTAGCGAAATCTTAAAATAAATTTTTTGCCATCTGCATTAATTCTTAAATCAAAGTGAGACTATTACTCTAAAAAAACTCTAATATTTTGGTGCATTCTCAGTGTAAAGCTTAATACTATTTAGGTTGCTGGTAGATAAAAATGAAACAGCCAACTTATCATTGTTTACTTTTATATTAGAGATATAGTTATATGGTTTCAATTTAAATACGCTTTTTGGATCCTGCATAGTATTTAAAGCAACATTGTAAACTTCTTGCTCGGTAGCTAAAAAAAGAGTTGTATCGTTACTTGCCATAGTGATTAATGATGGTTTTATGTTCGTAATGCTATCTGGAGTTGTTAGCATACTGTAGGTATTAGTTAAACTGTTAAGAATCAGAAACTGCTTGTGTTTAGCGTTTACAATTAGTCGGGCATCGTCAAACCAAGCAAGTGAAATAGGTGTGTCAATATCGCTAACAACCCTATTGTTATTTTCAGTGTTTAGTAACATTAGCTCATTATTCTGACTATCAGCATTGGTGTATATAATTGCTACTTTGTTATTTTTGATTGCAGCAAGGTTTATTTGATGGGGTATTTTCCACTTTTTTATCACGCTGTAGTCTTTAGCGTTTAATACCTCAAGCTGTTTATTACTGTAGCTTAAGAGCTGAGTACTAGTTGAATTTGCAGCTATAATCTTTTTTTCAGTACCTAATTTATCTGTAATGTTGAAATATTGATTATTTGTTTTTAACCAGTGCTTCAGCTTTTGTCCATAACGAGTTGAGAAATAAATTTTTTCATTTTTTAACGCTAAGGCATCTTGCTCATGCCTATCTGCTGAGGCAATATAATTCGTAGTTGCAGTTTTTAAATCTAGGATCCCAACATCATAGTCGTGCAAGTCAGTACTAATTAGTAAGCTTTTTTTGCTAAGGGGGTAAACATAGTTTGCTGCATCAATTGGTGCTTCAACCGCTTTTTCTAATTGCATTGAATCGAGAGAATATGAGTCAATCTTTGAATCAAACCGGTTATACCAAATTAATGAATTACTCTTTTTTGAGAAAGTTGCCGCCCATACTTTGTGAGAGTTGGTTGCTAGTCGCTGCAAAGAACTTCCATCAAGGTTAGCTATATATATCTCAGATTGCCCTAAGTTGTGACGTTCGAAAATAATTCTATTTGGGTTAGATATAGATGTCAGGAAATAGTCGCCAGTACCTGCAATATTAGGTGTAGTAATACGCAACTCTTCGCCGGTACTTTTATCATAAGCATAAAGGGCATTGAGGTGAGTAATCCCTCGGTATTTGTTGCGACGAAATACCGCTATGTCACCTATCTCATTGTATTGTGTTACTTCTCTTACCTCTATTGAGTGATCTTGCATTGGCTCCTTTTTAATCTCACCAGATTTTAAGTGACTGGCTTGCAAATGAATACAGCTACTATAATCGCTATCGGAACATTTATAGTAAAACAATTTTTCTCCATCATCGGACCAACCAAGTGCAGCAACATAGCCCGAGTCTATTAGATATTCCTTTCTATTTTTAAGGTCCATCACGTATAGGTCACTAAATATTTTCTGTTCTACATTTTTCAGTGTGTAAGCTAATTTACTTTTATCAGGTGGTAATAACAAATTGGCATAAAGCCCTTTATGCCAAGAAATGGTTTCACCTTTTAACATTAGATAAGGTTTAGAAGATGAGGAGGTGCTTGTGGTTTTTGCTGGTTCTGAGTAGAGCCATAAAGCAGCAGTAATTAAAATTAAAGCAACTATGAAAAGCCAAGAACTGTATTTTCTTTGTAGTGACTTAGTGAGTGGCTGCGCAGGTAACGCTTCAGGGGTAATATTCGTTTTTAGATTTTGTGGTTGTATTTTTGATTCTTTAGGGGGGGAACACAATGGAAGAAATAAACTATAGCCTTTACGGTAATGTGTTTTGATACTTTGGCCGGGTTGTTTCGTAGATTTTAATGCTTTTCTCAATTCAGAAATAGCGCGATTAATGGCATTATCATCTACAAAACTCTGTTGCCAAATATTTTCAACCAATTCTTTACGAGAAATTATTCGCCCATCATTTTCGATAAAGTAACTTAGTAGTTTGAATAATAGAGGATCTAGCTCTCTTTCTATGTCGCCATCGTTAATGCTTTGTCGGTCAATGTTTAAAAGCCACTCGCCAACCTGCATTGTACTTCCTTGCGTTAAAAAATGTGCCTGGCTCATACCATCCCTTAAAATTACTCATAACTTTAACGTTAGAGATAATATCAGAAACTGTTTCCTTTTAGGGATATTTCATATCTAACTTTTAGATATATTATCTACCTTTTAAAACTAGAAATTCTGAATGATGCAATGATCTGGCTAACAAATTTAAACACCAATACTTGTGTTGTCGGCTGCTATAATTATTAATTTAATCGGTAACAATCAAAGGAGTGTCAATTTTTAGCTCTGGCTGGGTAAAAGCGCTATAGTATTTGATGGTAAGGTTACTAAGTTTATTGATAAGGTGATACGTATTTACTTTGCAAAAAATGATGAAACCCTAAAAGAGGCAGCCCATATTTTATGTCAACTTTAACGCTTACATTGGTGCAAAGCTCTCTTCACTGGCTTGATAAAAGCGCTAATTTAGCGATGCTTGATAAGCAGCTAGAGGCGCTAACAGAAAAGCCTGACCTTATTTTATTACCTGAAACGTTTGCCACTGGTTTTGCTATAAACCTTGACTGCGCGGAGCCAGAAAATGGCTTGGTGCTTACGTGGTTAAAACAACAAGCAAAAAAACATCATGCAGTGATTGCTGGGTCGGTGCTGGTGGCGCAAGGTAATAAAAAAGCCAACCGCTTTTATTGGGTAAAAGCATGTGGTGAAGTAATCTATTATGATAAACGCCATCTATTTCGCTTAGGAAATGAGGGAGACCATGTAATAGCAGGAAGTGAGCGAAAAGTGTTTGAAATTAATGGCTTTAAACTATTACCGCAGGTGTGCTACGACCTGCGTTTTCCGGTGTTTCAGCGCAATAAAAATGACTACGACATAATGGTAAATGTAGCAAATTGGCCAGCGGTGCGACGCCCCGTTTGGGATACATTATTGGCAGCTCGTGCAATAGAAAATTTATGTTATGTGGTAGGGGTTAACCGTATAGGCGACGATGGCAATGGTGTTGCTCACAATGGTGGCACTGCAGTTTATAATTTTAAGGGAGAGGCATTAGCTAAGGCGGCCGATAACACAGAGCAGTTAGTAACAGTGACACTTGAAAAAAAACATTTAGAGACCTTTAAAGCGGCTTTCCCTGCTTATTTAGATGCTGATACGTTTACTCTGACTTAAATCATCTTCACATAGCACTAAACATATTAAGTGTTAAAATAGACGCTATTACATTGATTGGCGGCTAATTAGCAATATGAACACTTTAATCACTCCTGTTATTTTAGCTGGTGGTATTGGCTCTAGGTTGTGGCCTTTGTCGCGCCAAGCAATGCCTAAGCAATTTTTGCCACTATTGAATAATAAAAACTCATTATTGCAAAATACATTAAGTCGCGTCTCTGGGGCTGAGTTTTCACAGCCAATTTTAGTGTGTAATGAACAGCACCGGTTTATTGCTAAAGAGCAAAGTAGTGCAGCTAATGTGTTTGGGTTGATACTAGAGCCTACAGGTAAAAATACGGCTCCTGCTATTGCACTTGCTGCCCATTACGCAATTCAAAGTGGGCTTAAAGGTCCTATGTTGGTGATGCCTGCTGATCATCATATAAAGGATTTTTCTCCGCTAACATCACAAATAAACGATGCTGTAACACTGGCAGAGCAAGGAAAGTTGGTTACTTTTTCAATTACACCTTCAATGGCCCACACTGGGTTTGGGTATATAAAGCAAGGCAGTAAAATTTCAGGCTCAAACTGTTTTGAAGTGGCCGAGTTTAAAGAAAAGCCAAACCTAGCTACGGCGCAAAAATACTTAGCTGAAGGCGGTTATAGTTGGAATAGTGGGATGTTTTTATTTACGCCACGTGCTTATTTAAATGAGCTTGAACGTTTTGCGCCAAAAATAGCGCACAGCGTGAAGATGGCTTCTCATTTTTCACATGACTTAGGTTTTACTAGGCCCGATAGTGAACCGCTTGAGTTTTGCCCAAGTGATTCAATTGATTATGCTATTTTAGAGCGTAGTAACAATGTTGCTGTTATGCCTGTAGCACTTAAATGGAATGATGTGGGCAGCTTTAGTGCGCTTGCTAGCCTGAGCAAAAAAGATAGTTATGGCAACAACAAAAGCGAAAACCATACGGCACAAAACAGTACCAATAATTTTGTTATAACTGAAAACGACCATACGGTGGCTACGCTTGGCGTAAGTGATTTAGCTATTATCCACACCCACGATGCCACTCTAGTTGCAAATAAAAAAGAGCTTGATGAGTTACCTTTACTATTAAAAAAATTAGCACTAGAGCACAGTGATAAGCTTGATCATCATCGAGTAGTATACCGCCCGTGGGGTAGCTATCGCACATTAGTTGAGGGCGCTGGTTTTAAAGTAAAAAAAATAACTGTAAATACTGGCGCTAAGCTCTCAACGCAGCGCCATCAGCACCGTGCAGAGCATTGGGTTATTGTATCTGGGGTGGCAGATGTGCGTATTGACGACCAAGTATTAATGCTCACCCAAGATCAATCTTGTTATATTGCCGCTAAACAACTGCATAGCTTAGCGAATGACCAGCAAGTGCCGTTAATTGTTATTGAGGTACAAACGGGTGCCATACTTGATGAAAATGACATTGAGCGATTTAATGATATATACGGAAGGTATTGAGCAGCTTTACTTTTAAAGTAAACCGCTTTAGCCTAATTCACTACGCACAAACTTTAAGTATTTCTCAAGGCTGCGTTGCCAAAGATCAAGTGCCTCATCAAGCATGCCGTTATGAGGCTTATTGTCGAGTAGGCGACGCTCAATTTTTTTAAGTTCCATACCGTAACGATTAAACCCTAATTGCAATGCAGTACTCGCTTGGCGGTGTAAAAGTTTAATGCACTGTTCAGGATGCTGGTCTATTAAATCTTGGCAGCGTATCAGCTTATTACGAGCAGAGAGAACAAACTCGTTATAAATAGACGATACCTCATCCTCACTAAACGAGCTGGCGAGTGTTTCAATAGCCGTTTTATCGTACAGGGTATCTATAAGTTCTACTGCAATATTTGTGGTTTGATTTGATTGAGAATCGCTTAATGCTTGGCGCAGTTTTTGGTGTTTAATTGGCTTACCAACAATGTCTTTTATACCCAGCGCTAAATACTCTTTAACTTCATCAGGGCTTAAACTCGCAGTAAAAGCGAGTACTGGTGTACGCTGGTTTTTGTGATCAAGGCGTTTAAGGCGTTTAAGAACTTCTTGGCCTGTTAAATCGGGTAGATTCATATCAAGTAAGACGACGTCAAAATGATGAGCTTGCATTAACTCAATGGCACTTTTACCGTCTTTAGCGAGCTTAATTTTGTGTTCGTCGTCGGCCATAAACTCAATAGCAATTTTTTGGTTTAAGTCTAAATCTTCCACCAAAAGAACATCTAGCCCTGTTAAATAATCTTTTGTTTGATGGCGTTGCTCTACAAGGCTTAACTCACCCAGCGCAAAAGTAATCGTAAAGCTAAACACACTACCAGTGCCCAGTTGACTAGAAATTTCAAGGCGGCTACCGAGTTTTTCTAATAAGCGACTGGTAATTGCAAGTCCAAGACCGGTGCCGCCCTTTTCCTTGCCTGCACTACTTTGTACATAAGGCTCTGTTAAGTAGGCAATTTCTTCATTTTCGATACCTGGGCCTGAATCTTTAACACTCACTTTTATAGTGTGTTCTAGTTGTTTTTCTAAAACTAAATCAACTTGAATTTTTACTACGCCACGGTCAGTAAATTTAATAGCATTACCAACTAAGTTAATAATTATTTGTCGAAGCTTTTGCTGGTCACAGTAGTAGCATGCTTGTTCAGGAATATTACATATAAGCTCAAATTTAAGCTGTTTTTGTTCTGCTAATGGGCTAAGCAATAAGCATAAGTTATTTAGCCATGTTTTAAATTCAATATCTTCTTCATAAAGGGCTTCGTCACTTTGGTCTAGACTTGCATATTCAAGTACTTTATCGACCAGTAGGTTTAGTGATTCGGAAGAATTAATAATTGCTTCGCAATAGGCTTTACTATGCGTATCGCTTGTTTGGTTCATGACCAATTGTGCACTACCTAAAATACCATTGAGTGGTGTACGTATTTCGTGACTAATAGTCGATAAAAATAGCCCTCGTATTTCTAAATCTTTCTGCGCTTTATCGGCGAGCGTATTGAGGTGATGCTCTCGGCGTTCATTACATAACAGTGCCATACCAGCGGCATAAAACATAGGTGCAATGATGCCATTTAAGAATAATACAGTGCTAAACCAACTGCTTGAGACGAGATCTTTTTGCTCAATGTCGTTCATAAAAAGTGAACGCGCAATAAAGGCTAACACCACAAGCGATAAAATTGTGATGTATACAATACTGCCGTTGGGATAAGGTTTACGGGCGTATTTTATAAATATAAACAGTAAAAAGAGCGCTTCTGAAATATGTTGTAAGTCGGATGCGATAACACGACCAGCTAAAGAAGGATCAAAAAAACTATAATAACCAAAAACCATTGCACTAAATGCGGTCACTGAACAAAGAAGCTTAAATCCAGGTCCGCGATAATCTAAAAATTGACTAATAGCAAAACAGTGCACAATAGAGGCTGCAAACATTAAGCTACACGCGGCATTTATAATAAGTAAGTTATGTGAGCTATTTACAAGTGCAAATGCAACGACAGCACATAGCATCAGTACTGGGTAAAAAATGTATATCAGTGTCCCTGGGGTTTGCTTATTGGTTCGCCAAGTTAAAATATTCAAAAAAGTCATGACGACAATAACGGCTATGCTGGCAAAATATAAAGTGTATGAGTCAAGCATGGGTTTTCCAGCAGGTGATTTTGATTAGATTAATTAAAAATTATAAACTTAACAAGCGCTTATATTAAATACAAAAACAGACACCTAAGTGTCTGTTTTTGTATTTCAGTCGAAGTCAGCGTTTAGCGAATTTCGTCTGGTATATTTTGCTGTGCCCACGACAAAAGCTCAATACGGTTACGACACTTGGTCTTTCTAAATGCGCTGTATAAATGAGTTTTTACAGTGTGTGGGCTAATGCTAAGTTCTTCAGCAATTTCTTTGTTTTTAGAACCGTTACTCATTAATGAAATAATCGCTTTCTCTCGCTTAGTAAGTTTGACAGGTTCAATATCGCCCTCTGTAAGCTTATGAAGTGCGTCCTTATTAAACTGCAACATGCGATTTAATGCATTACACATGATGTCGCGACGATACCAAAGTTGATCTTCCAATAAGAGTCGAATACCTTTCATTAGCACATCTGCATTATCGGTCGTGTAAAATACACCACGAATACCGCTGAGTAGTGCTCTATTAGCAAGCTCTGGGTTTTCATCTAAGTTAAATAATATGATATCGCACTTAACACGAAGGTTTACTAGTTGTTCTTTTAATTTTCCCCACGCGTCATTGCTAGATGTTTCAATAAAAAGTAAGCGAGTCCCTTCAGGTGTATCCAATATATTAGTACCTGTTGTAACGTCTAGTCCTTGCGTTTTTAGCAATGGCTCTAATACGTTAATACCAATAGTATTAATTGGATCTTTATCTAATAACAAAAAGGCAGAACTGCTCATGTTTTTATACTCTTTTATAAAGCTGACTGATTAAGTTTATCACGGTTCCCACACCTTTAGTATTAGAAAACCGCTATCGTACTTAAAAAAAGTACAATTTTATGATTATTTAAACATAAAATGTTGCAAATAAGTAATTGTTTTTTAATTTATAGGAACACATGCTTTTATATAGCATGTAGTAACTGAGCTTAATTAAGCGATTTCTTTTTTATTATCTTGATAAGGAGGCCACCCCATTTGCTTACCGGCAAGCATGTGAAGATGGATATGATAGACGGTTTGTCCGCCATGATCGTTGCAGTTCATAACAACACGGTAGCCGTCATCACTAAAGTTATGTTCTTTTGCAAGCTTAGCGGCCACCACATACAAGTTACCTACTAAATGTGCGTTATCATCATTTATATGATTTATGGTAGGAATTGCAATTTTTGGGATAATTAACACATGAAAAGGAGCTTGAGGGTTTATATCTTCAAACGCGAGAGTATTTTCGTCCTCGTAAATTATGTTTGCTGGGATCTCGCGGTTGATTATTTTTGTAAAGATAGTCTCTTGGCTCATTGTGTGTTCCTTATCAAGTGGTATGAAATTTAGATTCACTAATGACAAATTTTCAAAGCAGTGTCAAACTCAAATCAACCAAAGGAGTTAATATGCGTAAATCAGTGTTAATGGGCAGTGTAGCTACATTGCTATTTAGTGTATCGAGTATGGCAGAAAACATTCACTTTCCTGAAGAGTTTGTGCCGTTGCAAGTCGGTGAGCGAATAATAGAAAGCTCTTTGTTTAGCCGTGTAGAAGATTTAGAGCTAGCGCCGGGGTCGTATCGGCTAAAGCTCAAGTATACCGACTTGTACGATGAAGATTACGATATGCATGAGGTGGTTGAGTCAGAGCCTTTTTGGGTTGATATTACAATTGAGGCGGGTACAGATTATACCTTGGTATTTAATCGTGCTGAAAATGCAGTAGCGGCTAAAGTATTTGCTCAATCGCCCATGGTAAGTTTAAAAGCTAAAGGCAGTGCGTTAGCTGCACCATTGAGTGTTGTCTCTAATAACCAACTTGCTAGCGAAGCGCCTGTTAGAACTATGCGAGAAGCACCAGCGGGTCCAGAAAAGCCAAGTAGGCCAATTAAACCTATTGCGCCTATTACAGGCAAAGGCATGCCAAGTGCGGCGCAAATGCTCGACTTTTGGTGGCAGCAAGCAACAGTTGCTGAGCGCAAAGCTTTTTTAGAAAAAGTAACAAACTAAGCTATTTAAAATAAGCATTAAAAAAGGGCCAAATTAGGCCCTTTTAGTTGTTACTTTACATTATTTATTATTCAAATAATGCGTCAATAGTGCCTTGTGCTAGTGGGTGGTATCCGGGACGTGCTTTTAAGTAAACACTCTGCGCCCAGTCTTTCTTACCGTTAGTGATAAGTGATTTGTACAGCGGCACAATTAGCTTACGACGACCAATACCTGATAAATGCGCATCAAGTGCAGGGTAAATTGGCTGATAACCGTTGCCTACTGCTAGCATATACCATGCAAATGCACGTTCTGCGTTGGTTGACTGCGTTAAGTTAAACTCGTCATCTAACTCAGTCATTTTTTCAATGCTTAAATCGCGTGGTAAGTTATTTAAAAAGTGCAACCACTCGTGTACTGTCCAGTTTGCTGTAGGTAACTGAGCAGCAGTTTTTGCGCCTTGCAACCAGGCTGTAGTTGCAGTATCAACCTTATCGAACGCATCAGAGGTAGGGTTAGGAGCATCTGTTGGTAAACCTGGCTTAAAAATCCACTCGTTCACTTTATCCATGCTAACAATACCTGGGTACTTGTTAATTAAATTAGCTTCAATATAGGTAACAAATTGTGCAGTCGTTAACGATTTAAAAGCAAACTCGTCAAAATAAGTTTTTACGAAAGGGTCAAACTTGTCACGACCAAACTTGTTTTCCAAGTAAATTAAGAATAATTGACCTTTAGTGTATGGTACCGAGCTAAACGCATCGTCTGGATCACGACCATTAAGCTTTAAGTTAAGGCGTGTGTCTGGCGCGTCAATGGTTTTAAGCTGTGCGCGAAGACCTGCTGCATCGAGTGCTTGCTCCATAACGGCACGGTCGCGGCCAAACACTTCTTCCATAATGCGGTTTTCAACGTATGAGGTAAAACCTTCGTTTAACCATAAATCTTCCCACGTTGCATTAGTCACTAAGTTACCAGACCAAGAGTGAGCAAGCTCATGCGCAATAAGGTTAACTAAGCTTTTATCGCCTGCAACAACGGTAGGGGTAATAAACGATAAACGTGGATTTTCCATGCCACCAAACGGAAAACTTGGCGGAAGCATGAGTAAGTCGTAGCGGCCCCAAGCATAGTCGCCATACATGGCATTGGTTTTATCGATCATGGCTTGCGTGTCGTTAAATTCGGCAACAGAGGCTTCTAAAATTTCAGGCTCTGCAAATATACCTGTCTGATGAGACATTGCTTTAAATTCTAGGTTACCTGCACCAATGGCAATTAGGTATGGCGAAATAGCTTGCGGCATTTCAAAATGGTAGTCGCCATCTTTATAAAGCGCATCTTTGTTGTCTGCGCTCATAACCGCACGAATATCTTTAGGCGTAGTAATTCGTGCAGAGTAGGTTACACGCATTGCTGGAGTGTCTTGTACGGGTAACCAGCTACGAGCATGAATTGCTTGTGATTGGCTATACATAAACGGATGCGTTTTACTTGCAGTTTGCGTAGGTGTTAACCATTGTAGACCAGATGCTTCTGGGCGACTGTTATAATAAATACGCACTATTTTAGCTTGGCTTTTAAATTCAATAGTAAGCTTTGAGCCTTTGACATCATCACGATTCGCTAAAGTGAATTTAGCTTTGTGCCAGCTGCCTGTTTGTGTTTGATACATTACTTTATCAATATCTAAATCGCGGGTATCAAGCACTAGTTTTTTGCTTTTGCTGTTATTCCATTTAAGCGTATGCTCAACAAAGCCTTCTAATTGCTTGTCGTCAAAATCGACATCTAAATCAAGGCTAAGGTGAGTTGTAACAACATCGTCAAGATTGGCGTATGAGTTTTGATCAACCGCATTCGCCATTGCTTGCGAACACATACCTGCCATAGCGAGGCTTAAAAAGAGAGGTTTAATTTTCATAATTACCTTGAACACAAATAAAAAGTGCAGGTTTTATATCACGATTGGCTGGGTGGGTTGAGCAATTTTTACAATCTGATGCGCATTTTGCGACGATGAGGTAAACTATTACGATTAGTTAACGGTTTATCTTGAGAGCTTTGTGGCGTACGCATTACACCCTTTACACACCTTTGCATTACATAATCAATGCCAAGATTTAGTTGAAATTACTCACCTTGAGCAACTTTATACTCAAAGCTTTTCGTCGCCATTTTGTTTTTTGGGGGAGGGGAGTAATACCATTTTTTTAAACGATTACCACGGTACAGTTATTAAAATGGCCACCAAAGGGATTACTATTACACCCCGTGAAACCGATACTTTAATAAGCGTTGCCGCTGGTGAAAATTGGCACGCATTAGTAAGTTATTTGCTTGATAAAAACTTACCAGGGCTTGAAAACTTAGCACTTATACCTGGTACAGTTGGGGCGTCACCTGTACAAAATATTGGAGCCTACGGTGTTGAGCTTTCTAAATTTGTAGAGTCGGTTGAGTACTTTGACATACACAGCAAGAAACTTGTTTGTTTAACTAACGCGCAATGTGAGTTTGGCTACCGCGACTCTGTATTTAAACATGCACTAAAAAATAAAGCCGTTATCACACGTGTATTGCTAGCATTGCCAAAGCAATGGCAACCTGTACTGAGTTATGGGCCATTAAAACAGCTAACAAGCGTGACACCACGCGCCGTATTTGAGCACGTTATTCAAACTCGTAATAGTAAACTGCCAGATCCATACTCGTTACCAAATGCGGGCAGTTTTTTTAAAAACCCGATAATTACCAATCAACAGTTAACAACGTTGTTAAAGCAGTTTCCTGATGCGCCTTATTACGCCTATGGGCAAAGTGAGCATAAGGTAGCTGCGGGTTGGCTAATCGATAACGCAAATCTTAAAGGTTATCGCGTAGCGGGTATTGAGGTTCATAGACAACAAGCACTGGTATTGGTTAATCATGGTAACAGCGAAGGCGAAGACTTGATTGCTATGATCACGCATATTCAGCATGTTGTGTATTCGCGTTACAACATACTGCTTGAGCATGAAGTACGGTTAATAAACACAACCGATGAATGCTACATACAAGGAGACGTTACACAGTGAAAGCACCCGATGGCAATAAACTCGCTATATTGAATGCGTTAAATCAACCCGGTTTTGTATCTGGTCAAGCGCTAGGTGAGCAACTTGGTATAAGTCGCGCGGCAGTAAGTAAACACATAAATAGCTTACAAGTTATGGGTTTAGATATTTTTAAAGTAACGGGTAAAGGCTATAGCCTAAATAACCACGCTGGGCTTTTAAATCAAACAAAAATACAGCAGCATTTTAATCAATTAACTAGCCAGTTAAAGTCACAGCCAGTGAACGTAGAAGTACATCCTATAATTGACTCAACCAATTCCGAACTTATGAGGCGGATACAAGCTAAAACAGCGCTTGAGTCGGGGACCGTGATTGTGGCTGAAATGCAGCAGGCCGGCCGAGGACGACGAGGCCGTGTGTGGCAGTCACCGTTTGGTGCAAACCTTTATTACAGCTATTTTTGGCGTTTAGATGATGGTCTTCAAGCAGCTATGGGGGTGTCGATTGCGGTAGGATTAGCGGTATACGATACAATTAAAGCGCTTTACAACATAGAGTTAGAGCTTAAGTGGCCAAATGATATTTACTTAAATAAACAAAAACTTGCTGGTGTACTTGTTGAGCTAGATGGGCAGCCGCAAGGGCCGTGTCAGTTAGTGCTAGGAATTGGTATTAATTTGCAAATGCCACAGAGCTTTAGTCAACACATAGATCAAGCATGGACTGATCTTAGCCAGCATACCCAGCAGCTAGATAAAAACGAGCTGGTGGCATCACTCACCTACCACTTAGAGCACCGGTTAGATCAGTATCGTAAAAGTGGGTTACACACAATGCACGAGCAATGGAATTCGCTTAATGCATTTGCGGGTGAGTGCGTAGAGTTAAATACAGGCCATAGAAGTTGGCGGGGAATATGCGAAGGAATTGACCCTCAAGGTGGGATTCGTATTCGCCAAGACGGCGAGGTAAAAAGCTATTATGGCGGTGAAATATCACTGAGAAAGGCACAGCTATGAGATTACTCATTGATGTAGGTAACACATCTTTAAAAGCAGTGCTTTGGCACAATCAGCAGGCACAACCAGCAGATTTAAATAATTTACCCTGGCCGCAAATAACAGAAGTTGTATACGCTTGTGTAGGGCGAAGTGACTTACTTAATAAATTATTAGCCCAAGCTGCTAAGCATCATATAGCATGTTATGAAGCAACGGTGACTAAAACACTTCAAGGATTAAGCTGCGCATACGAGCAAGTAAACAACCTAGGCATAGACAGATGGCTTGCGCTTATTGCTGGTTTTACATTGCACCCTAACCAAGCATGTATCGTGGTTGATGCTGGTACCGCCACAACGATTGATGTGTTAACCAGTGAAGGCCACCATTTAGGTGGATGGATTTTACCTGGGCTCGATTTAATGACGTCATCGCTGACACAAAACACCCAACGAGTATTTGACGACGAAAAAACCCCCTTTGAGAATCAATTAGGGAAAAATACACCTAACGGTTTAAAAAATGGTGCGTTGGTTGCGACCATCGGGGCGGTGGAACAAGCTAAATTACACTTAGGCGTGCAAAATAGCACAAAAACAGTACAAATTGTTTTTGCTGGTGGTTATGGCGCACTGTTACAGCAACAATTTGAAGGTAGTATTTTTGATTCTTTATTAGTAATGAAAGGTTTAAATTTTTGGCGAGATTTAAGCAAAACAAGCTAAAAATAGAAAAATCAGCGACTTTTGCATGAATATTGAACATTTAACCAATAAAATCGCATTTTTTTTAATTTTATTGTTGCATCCCAATAAACCTTACTCTAATATCTCGCCCCGTACTAAAGCAGTGCCGACTTAGCTCAGCTGGTAGAGCAACTGACTTGTAATCAGTAGGTCAACCGTTCGACTCGGTTAGTCGGCACCACTTTCCTTTTACCGAAAGTGAATTAGTAGAGAATTATCGTGGAGGGGTTCCCGAGCGGCCAAAGGGATCAGACTGTAAATCTGACGGCTCAGCCTTCGCTGGTTCGAATCCAGCTCCCTCCACCACTTTATTCTTGACGGTTAGAGGTAGATTAAGAACAGATTCCTAACGCGGGCATCGTATAATGGCTATTACCTCAGCCTTCCAAGCTGATGATGCGGGTTCGATTCCCGCTGCCCGCTCCAGTTCTTGTGTTGCTGATATAGCTCAGTTGGTAGAGCGCACCCTTGGTAAGGGTGAGGTCGGCAGTTCGACTCTGCCTATCAGCACCAGTCTTAAGAATCTTCTTGATTACTTCCTTTATCTGTCAGAAAATACTATTTGAAAAAATTAACTTAATCTACCTTCGGTGGATTATTTTCATATGTAATCTAGATACACAAAACTGATAGGTTCCGTCATGGCAAAAGAAAAGTTTGAACGCGTAAAACCGCACGTAAACGTTGGTACAATCGGCCACGTTGACCACGGTAAAAC
>NZ_JAWJBQ010000020.1:0-74118 GCF_046535955.1 Pseudoalteromonas sp. SIMBA_162
GCAGGAGAATGACCTGCTAAAAAAGTGGCAACGGTATCTGGCGGAAGTACATCAGAACGATTTGGATTCATCCAAAAATTCGGACAAGCCTTAGGTGTAAAATACTTGTGTTCTTGGCTTAATGTTTCGCGTAGTGGGTTTTATGCTTGGCGTGACAGAACAGTGTGTGTAGTGGTCAATAAAATTTGGCCACAGTTTTAGAATCTTGATATCTAACCTCAGATTCATTTGGCGCTAAACCGGCATTATAATTATGCGGCCTAACGTTATTGTAATATCCGTTGATATAATCACTAACGCTATATTTAGCATCTATAAAATTTCCATATCCAACCTTTGGCATCCATTCCGTTTTAAAGCTTCTAAAAAATCGCTCCATTGGTGCATTATCCCAACAGTTTCCACGCCTACTCATACTTTGTTTGATTTTATAGCGCCATAAACGTTGGCGATATTTTAAACTTGTATAATGACTACCCTGGTCTGAATGAAACATCAGTCCTGTCGGTTTTCCTCTGCTTTCATACGCGAGTTCAAGCGCTTTTAGCGTTAAATTAGTATCTGGCGACAACGGCATGGCCCAGCCAACTACTTTACGTGCAAATAAATCAATAATAACGGCTAAATAAGCCCAGCGATTGCCTACCCAAATATACGTCACATCACCGCACCACACGGTATCTGGCTCAACAACATCAAATTGTCTATCTAGCAGGTTTGGAATTTCAAGGTGTTCATTACCACCGCGTTTATATGAATGTTGAGGTACTTGGCAGCTTTCAAGCTTTAATTTAACCATTAGCTTAGCAGCACGATAACGACTCAATTCAAAATCATTGTTCGTTGCTATTGCCGCGATTGTCCGCGCCCCAGCTGAGCCACCGCTCATTGCATGTATTGCTTTAACTTCAGCCTCTAGCCTTACTTGCTCTGGCGTCGGCGTTGTATCCCGTACAGCCCAATATTTATAGCTGCTACGATGCACATTGAATACGTTACACAGCACGCTAATTGGGTAACGCTCTCGTTGATTTAGCTTCTCAATTAACGAGAATTGTTCAGGGAGTCGGACATCAAGAGAGCGGTAGCCTTTTTTAATATATCCTTTTCTAATTCGATGCGGTGGATTTGCTTTTTAAGTTCGCGGATTTCAATTTGCTCGGGCGTCATTGGCGAAGCCGATGGTGTCTGGCCACTCCGCTCTTGCTTTAATTGAGTAACCCACTTACTAACGGTTGATTTACCCACACCCATCGCTTTGGCTGCTTCTTCTTGAGTATAACTTTGGTCAACTACAAGCTGAGCGGTTTCTAATTTTATTGCTGCAGAATACGTTGCGCGTTTTAATTTCGTCATTTTTTCACCCAAATTTGTATGCTTATCAGCATAACATTTCTTTCTTAATGGGTGGCCAAAATCACTGTACCACTACAGTCAGCTAGAGCGCTGTTAGATGCTAATTTGTTGCTGAAGATAAAACACGTCTTCAATAGAAAAATTAACAAGACACTTATTATAAATTTTGCACTTTAAGCGGGTTAAAACAAAAACAACAACGATACCCATACAAATACTCTACAGCAATAAACGCTAAAAAATAAAATAAGCAAAACCGCAAAGCCAAATAGAACGTATTTTATTTATAACTCTATTTTTAGGCTATGTTATGAAATATCTCAAATACCTTCCTTTACTCGTATTCAGCGTGTTTTCGAATGCCAGTGAAAGTATTCCATTGAATGACTTATCCAGTTTACGATGGGAAAATCGCCTGATTATATTAAATAAACCTACAAATACTGATCACGCATTAAGCCTTATGAAAAACAGTTCAGAAGGGATTAATGACCGACACATAGTTTGGTTTATTTTGAAAGAAAGTGAGGCCTTAACTAACTACTCTGGTCGGTTATCCGAGTCGTTCATGTCAAATGTTAGGCAGCAATATCAACTCAAAAACAATATCGTTACTTTAATAGGAAAAGATGGGGGCATTAAATCTCAAGGAAGCACCATTGATGTTAAAGCACTTTTTTCGATCATAGATGCCATGTATATGCGACAGCGAGAAACACAACTAAAAAATTAAAAAGGGTGCCATTTAAAAATAAAAGCTGTGGGCTTGTTAAAGCATTGGGTTTAAATAAGTACTTTCACTAATAATATCGTCTAATGCTAAACTACAAAAAATTAATTACTTATTACAGCTATGGCATTTTACCTTCCTTTATTACAGCCTCACTTTAAACATATTGAAATAGGTGCAACACTTACCTCGCTTTGGAGCGGGTGTGGCAGTATTATTGAGTGCAGGCTTGATAATGTGCCTTGTGTTATAAAGGCGATTAGAATACCCAGCCACATAAACCATCCAAAAATTAAGCAAAGCGAATTTGCATTAAAAAGAAAGCAGCAGTCTTATAATGTTGAATATAATTTTTATAAGCATTACAGCGAGCATTTACCTAAAACAGCAAACAGTATTGAATGTGTAAGTGCTATTAATTGTGGAGATGAGTATGCGCTGGTATTTAAAAATTTTACTCAGTTTGGGTTTACGCAAGCCAGCTCGTTGCATATAAAGCCAATATTAAAGTGGCTTGCTCACTTTCATGCGTTTAATTTAAATAAGCAGCATGATGATTTGTGGGAGCAAGGGTGTTATTGGCATTTAAATACCCGGCCAGATGAATTTAACGCGCTTGAATCAAACCCTAATAACCAGTTTGATATAAAAGCGGCAGCTAAAAAAATAGCTTATCAGCTAGAACACCCTAAGTATAAAACGTTAATCCACGGCGATGCTAAGCTGGCAAACTTTGCCGTTAACTTAAATAATGAGATACGTGGTTACGACTTTCAGTACACAGGCGCTGGCGTTGGTATAGTCGATGTTATGTATTTTATGACGAGCTGCTATAGCTGTGAAGAATTACATGCTCATGCAACAAGCGAACTTACCTATTATTTTTATGAGTTAGAACATGCGCTGACTCAGTATCAACCTAATATACCTGCTCAAGCGGTAACAAAGGAATGGAAAGCGTTGTGGCCTGCTGCGTGGGCTGATTTTTATCGCTTTTTAGCCGGCTGGAGCCCGGAGCATTATAAAATAAATAGTTATATGCATGACCAAGTTGTGAGTTGGTTTGAAACCAACAGCTGAACTTTTACAATTGTGTTGTGCATAAATATCAAACAAACACATATATTTGCGCACAATGTATGAGAATTGGTTTAAAACTACAGGTCAAATGATCATTTTTAATATAAAATATCGCTAATTATTGTCTAAGTAGGTTTTCATCATGGCTATTCACGTTATTACTCATCCACTTGTTCAACATAAATTAGGTTTAATGCGCGCTTTCGGCATTAGCACTAAAAGCTTTCGTGAGCTGTGCTCAGAAGTTGGCACATTATTAACGTACGAAGCAACGAAAAATATTCCCCTTGAAGACAATGAAATAACCAGTTGGGATGGCAACAAACTTAACGTACAGCATATTAAAGGTAAAAAAATTACAGTGGTGCCTATCTTACGTGCAGGTTTAGGTATGATGGATGGTGTTATGCAGTTATTGCCTGCGGCTAAAGTGAGCGTAGTTGGCCTTCAACGCAACGAAGAAACGCTTGAGCCAATTCCTTATTTTGAGAAGTTGGTTGGTAACATTGAACAACGTCTTAGCTTGGTTATTGACCCGATGCTTGCAACAGGTGGCTCGATGATTGCTACAATAGACATGTTAAAAAAAGCGGGCTGTAAAGAAATCAAAGTTATAGTGTTAGTTGCAGCCCCTGAAGGGGTAGAAAAAACGTTAGCAGCTCACCCTGATGTAGAAATATTTACCGCAGCGGTAGACAGCCACTTAAACGAGAAAGGATATATAGTGCCTGGTTTAGGTGATGCGGGTGATAAAATATTTGGTACGGTGTAGTCGTCATTAATTAGCGTTAATTGTGTTTCGCGTTATGGGCAACGCAATCATCAAAGAGGCTTTCTGAGGAAGGCCTTTTTCGTGTTTGTTTATTACTTTATAACTGCAAAAAGCAATGTTTAAATTTAGGAGTGTGTAGTGAAAAGTAACGCAACGTTTTCAATTAAAACAATTTTAACCGGCGCACAAATGCTATTTGTTGCATTTGGTGCATTGGTATTGGTGCCGTTATTAACGGGGCTCGATCCTAGTGTGGCGCTATTTACTGCAGGTGTTGGCACATTACTATTTCAATTAGTGACTAAAGGGCAGGTACCAATATTTTTAGCCTCTTCGTTTGCGTTTATAGCTCCCATTATTGCAGGAGTACAAATGTGGGGCGTACCCGCTACGATGGGCGGATTAATGGCCGCTGGCGTTGCTTATATGTTGTTAGGTTTGTTAGTTAAATTTAAAGGTGTGGCGACTCTTCATAAAATTTTACCACCGGTTGTTGTTAGCCCCGTTATTATGGTGATAGGTTTAGCGCTTGCGCCTGTTGCAGTTAACATGGCAATGGGTAAAACAGGTGATGGCAGTGTTCAGCTTATTGATTACAACAGTGCTATTTTAATTTCCATGTTTTCACTTGTGGTAACGCTTATTTTTGCCGTGTGGGGTAAAGGAGTATTTAAGTTAATTCCTATATTGGCAGGCGTAATATCGGGCTATGGTTTATCGCTTGCGTTGGGGGTAGTGCAGTTTGATGCGGTAAGTAATGCACACTGGTTTGCTATTCCAAACTTTACACTGCCAGAGTTTAAATGGCAGGCTATTTTGTTTATGGTGCCTGTGGCCATTGCGCCAGCTATTGAGCATATAGGCGATATGATGGCTATAAGCCAAGTGACTAAAAAAGACTTTTTAAAAAAGCCAGGTCTGCACCGTACTTTGTTTGGTGATGGATTAGCAACATCTGCGGCGTCGTTATTTGGAGGCCCGCCAAACACCACGTATTCAGAGGTGACTGGCGCGGTAATGCTAACTAAAAACTTTAATCCAAAAGTAATGATGTGGACCGCTATTATTGCTATTGCTCTGGCATTTATTGCAAAAATGGGGGCTGGGTTACAAACGATACCGGTGCCTGTGATGGGCGGTATTATGATTTTATTATTTGGTTCGATTGCGGTCGTTGGACTCAATACGTTGGTTAAGTCGGGTGATGATTTAACAGCGCCTCGTAACTTAAGTATTGTTGCCCTTATTTTAGTGTGTGGCATTGGCGGTATGCACATAGGTAGCAGTCAATTTAGTTTAGAGGGCGTTAGCTTGTGTGCTGTTTTAGGTATAGTGCTTAATTTAGTACTCCCCAAAGTAGAGCAAACCGCTGCTTAACTTTGAACATTAGTTAAAATATTTGCACCAATTTGGCGCGTTTTAAACGCGCCTTTTTTATAACCTATTAAAAAGGTTATAAAAATAATGTTGGTCTAGTCCCTGCATTTAGTACTCTGTACACTATGTATTTAAGGAGTTACTATGTCAGAGGCCAATATTGTGGATATAACCCCGTTTTTAGCAAAGCATCAACTGCCTTTAAAGTATCAATATTTAAGTGAGCAGTACTTTGTACCTCTTGCGCATGACATTCTCGAATCAAAAAAATCATCAACTCCTCTTTTTGTTGGCATTAATGGTTGCCAAGGATCCGGCAAAACAACCCTTGCAGACTTTTTAGTCACGTGGTTTAGCAACAATACGTCGTTAAATACGGTCGCTTTATCAATCGACGATTTTTATCTAGGTAAAGAAAGCCGTAAGCAACTAGCTCAAGACGTACATCCTTTATTTGTAACACGTGGCGTACCCGGTACACACGATACCGACCTGATGAATAAAACAATTACTCAGTTATTAGCCGGTGAGGTGGGAGTAGCATTACCGCGTTTTAACAAACACCAAGACGACTGCGTTGCAGAGCAAGATTGGGTTAAAAATGTAGCGCCTGTTGATATTATGTTTTTAGAAGGGTGGTGTGTAGGAAGCGAGCCACAGCCGCTATTTTCACTAAGCGAGCCACTGAATGAATTAGAACAATTAAATGATAAAGAAGGTGTGTGGCGTCGTTGTATAAATAGCTGCTTAGCAAACGAATATAAATCTATTTTTAATAAAATAGATTATAAAATTATGCTCAAAGCGCCTAGCTTTTCAGATGTTTTTACGTGGCGAAAAGAGCAAGAACAAAAGCTAATAGCTAAAAGTGGTGTTGGTACAGGCACGATGACAGACGAGCAGTTAGTTTATTTTATTTCTCATTTTGAGCGTATAACGCGTGAAAACTTAAATACATTGAGTCGTAAAGCAAACGCACTCATTGAGCTTGATAGCAATCGAGACATAGTAAGCATGCACTTAACAAGTGATGATACCTTACAGCCTATTATTTTTACTGACTTAGACGGTACTTTACTCGACCATACAGATTACAACACAAGTAATGTAAGTGAGCTACTTCAGCAGTTACAAAGCGCACACATTCCTGTGGTATTTAATACCAGCAAAACATTTTGCGAAGTGGTTGAAATAAAAAACGAGTTGAACATTCAGCAACCTTTTATTGTTGAAAATGGCGCAGCAGTATTTATACCGCAAAACTATTTTGAGCTTAAGCCAATAGGCTGTAAAGAAGTGGCAGGTTATTGGTGTTACGCCTTAGCGTCTCCGCTATCAAGCTTGTTAAGTGATTTAGACTCATTAGATGCACAATATAAAGCACACTATAAATTATTTAGTGAGTTAAGCAGCGAGCAAATAAGCGAGCTTACCGGATTAAACAATGCGCAAGCTAGGCGCGCTCAAACACGCGATTACTCCGATCCTTTGTACTGGTATGGCAGTGATGAATTACTCGATACCTTTGTAAATGACGTAACAGCACTTGGCTACGAAATAAAGATAGGTGGCCGATTTATTCATATTGCTAAAAATACCGACAAAAGCGCTGCGCAGCAGTGGTTAGTTAAACAATTTACTCAACATTTTAGAAAGCCTCTCACAGTAATAGCCCTAGGTGATAGTGACAACGATAAGCAGATGTTAGAACACGCTGATATCGCCATCATCATCAATAACCCAAGCAGTAAAAAGCCGGTTAAATTATCGCATAACAAGGCACGTTATTCTCAATCGCCCGCGCCGCAGGGCTGGGTTGAAGAAATAACAACATTGCCAAGCATTAGCAGCATTTTAAATACTATTGAGGAGCAAAAATCACATGGCTGATTTTTATCAAAATGGCATTATCACGACTTTACATAATATTGCAGATAGACCGATTGAAGCACTAGAAGAAGAGCTAATAAGCTTTAGTAAACAACGCCCTATGGGGCTAATTCTCCCTTCTTTATTTAGTGAGTTAGAAGGTCCTGCACTACAAAATATAATAAAAGAGTTAAGAGAAGTGCCGTACTTGTCGCAAATAACAATTGGCTTAGATAGAGCCGATGAGCAGCAATACCGCCATGCACTTGGTTTTTTTAAAGAGTTAAACCAAAATCACAAAGTGTTGTGGAACGACGGCCCACGTTTGCAAGCACTTGATAAAGAGCTTCAAGAATTAGGCGTTGCACCAAGAGAGCTGGGTAAAGGGCGTAACGTTTGGTATTGCATGGGTTATAAGCTTGCAACCGCCGAGGTTGAGTCTATAGCGCTTCATGACTGCGATATTTTAACCTATGACAGAAGCTTACTTGCACGTCTTATTTATCCAGTTGCACACCCTCGTTTTAACTACGAGTTTTGTAAAGGATTTTACCCGCGTACAGCCAACGGCAAAATTAATGGGCGCGTATCGCGTTTATTAGTCACACCTTTGTTACGCTCATTTAAAACAATTTTAGGTAATACAGACTACCTTGAATATATGGATTCGTTTAGATACCCATTAGCGGGTGAGTTTTCGTTTAGGCGCGACGTATTAAACGATATTCGTATTCCAAGTGACTGGGGGCTTGAAATAGGCGTATTAAGTGAAATGTATCGAAACTATTCGCACAACCGTTTATGCCAAGTAGATATTGCCGATAACTACGATCACAAACATCAAGCGTTGTCGCTTGACGATCAAAGTGCCGGTTTGTCTAAAATGTCGATTGATATTACCAAGGCATTATTTAGAAAACTCGCTACGCAAGGGGTGACATTTACTAGCGAAACAATTCGTTCATTAAAAGCAACGTACTACCGAATTGGCTTAGATTTTATTGAAACCTACCACAATGATGCGCTTATGAACGGACTAACACTGGATGTTCACCAAGAAGAAAAAGCCGTAGAAATGTTTGCACAAAACATTATGGAAGCAGGCCAACACTTTTTAGATAACCCAATGGAAGCGCCATTTGTACCAAGTTGGAACCGAGTGGTATCGGCTATGCCTGATGTATTTGAACGTTTAAAAGAGGCGGTAGAGCTCGATAACGAAGAATACAGTTAAGTTAAAAAAATAAATATAAAAACGGTTAAAGGAGTCGCGTGTGAGTACAGTGAATGAATTATTTTTACAGCGAGTAGAGCAGCACCTACACATTATTTACCAAGATGTTGAGCTGCCTATATCGATAGCAGAGTTTGCACAGCAACTCATTAAAATTATTTTAGGTGACAGTCCACTTCGCGACCCAACTCCACACACTAACCGATGGGATGAGCAAGACATTGTACTGATTGCTTATGGTGATTCGATTATAAAGCACGACGACACTGAGTTTGCGGTAGCAAACCCAATCGAAGCACCACTAAAAACCTTGCATCGATTTATAAAAGAGCAGTGCGATATGCAAATTAACGCCCTGCATATTTTACCTTTTTACCCGTATAGCTCTGACGAGGGGTTTGCGGTGATGAACTACGTGCAAGTCAACGAGTCGTTAGGTGATTGGGAAGACATAAAACGCATTGCTAAAGATGTAAAGCTAATGGCTGACTTAGTTATTAACCATTGCTCTAGCCGAAGTGTTTGGTTTGAAAACTTTTTAAATGATTTACACCCCGGCAAAGATTACTTTAAAACTGCAAGCTTAAGCGATGATTTAAGCCAAGTTGTTCGTCCGCGCACATCGTCTTTACTCAATACAGTAACAACTCCCAGTGGTGAAAAGCATGTATGGTGTACGTTTAGCCATGATCAAGTTGACTTTGATTTTGCAAACCCGGAAGTTTTGAAAGAGTTTGTAGGCATTATTCGTCATTATTTAGATAACGGTGTGAGGCTTTTTAGGCTCGATGCAGTGGCGTTTTTGTGGAAACAACTTAATACAAGTTGTATTAACCTGCCACAAACCCACGAAGCCGTTAGGCTAATGCGCACACTTATTGAGCATGTTGAGCCAAGTGTGGTGATCATCACTGAGACAAATATACCAAACCAAGAAAACCTGTCGTATTTTGGTAATGCCAATGAAGCGCATGCTATTTATAACTTTGCTTTACCTCCGTTACTACTGCATACCTTATTAAGTGGTGATAGTTCGGCACTCAAGCATTGGATGATGAGCATGCCACCTGCGCAAAACGGTACCGCATACTTTAATTTTATAGCGTCTCATGATGGTATAGGGCTTCGTCCAATTGAGGGATTATTACAGCCAACTGAAGTGGCGTCGCTGGTCAGTACAACCATGCAATTTGGTGGTCGCGTTTCAATGCGAACCAGTAACGATGGCACCCATACACCGTATGAATTAAATATTGCGTTATTTGATGCAATGCAAGGAACACATAATGGGCCTGACAAATTTGGCTTTGAGCGTTTTATGTGCGCGCATGCCATTATGTTCGCGCTTGAGGGGATACCTGGCTTATATATTCATAGTTTACTTGCCACTACCAATGATTATGAGCGTTTTGAAAACTCGCAACACAACAGGGCAATTAATCGCCATCGTTGGCAAGAATCAAAACTGTTAGCCGCAATTGGTGAAAAATACAGCCATCATCACAAAGTGTTCACTTCAATTAAAAACTTATTAGGTGTGCGCAAAAAACAACGTGCATTCCATCCTAATGCCACTCAGTTTACGTTACATCTTTCTGGTGGATTATTTGGCTTTTGGCGCCAGAGTATAGACCGCAGGCAAAGTATTTTTTGTGTATTTAATATTAGCGATAAACCGCAAACACTTTTATTAGCTGACTTAAATTTAATTAATACTCAGCAGTGGTTTGACTTAGTGTCAGGAAAAACAATAGAGGAAGGGCAGTTAACGATTGAACTTGAACCGTATCAATGTGTTTGGCTAAGTAATATAAAATAACAAATAGGCCGGGCAAGCGTTGCCTGGCCTATTATTCACTTTAAATTAAAGCTTGTAAGAAAAGCTTACATAACCAAAGCGGCCAATGTTATCGTAGCTTGCGCTACCGGCGCCTGTACCGCGTGTACCGTATGGTAGTTTACGGTTAAATAGGTTATCTACACCTACTTTAACGCCAACACCGCTATCGAAGCTGTAACCTACAGTCATATCGGTAATAAAGTATTTACCGTAGCTCATGTTGCTATTAGGGTTTGAGTTTTGAGCAAGTTCAACATTTGTATAAAGGTCTACTTCGTCAATAAAGCGTGTTTCAACAGTGCTGAAAAAGCGGTCAATTGAGTAGCTTACAGATAGATTTGCTTGCCATTTAGCTTCGCCAGAAGTACCTGCTGCTTCAATAAAGTTGCTTGGATCATCTTGGAAAGGGTAGTCTTTTCGTTCAATTAAGTAAGTACCAATTAAACGTGTTTTAAAGCTACCTTCTAAGGCTTCAAAATCGTAGCCTAGTTCAAAATCAACACCTGATGCTTTTTGACCCGCCACGTTTAATACAGAGTTTTGGATTAACGAAATTTCGCTGTTTGCATCTCGCGTAATTAAATTACAGTACTGGTTGTTGATGCCAGTAGTGCTGTCTACACAGCGGTCAAGAATATCTTGCGCGCTGATTGTATCAATGGCATCTTCAAGTTCAATTTCCCAGTAATCGATAGTTAATACTGCGTTGTCAATAAACTCTGGTTGGTAAACAATACCTACCGTTGTACTTGTTGACTCTTCACCTTTTACGTCACGGTTACCGCTTGTTAAGCCATTTAAAGACGCTGAATCGTAGTCTGAGTTAAAATCGGTTGCTACACCTAATGCAGCACAGTTAGCGCGGCGGGTCGTGCTGTTTGACAAGTCATTTAGGTTTTCAGCACGACATGGATCGTCAACACTGTAGAAAGTTTGGCTAGGTGCACCAAATACTTCACCAATATTAGGTGCTCTAAGGGCAGCAGATTGCGTTACTCGAACGCGTAGCTCGTCGTTTACTGTCCAATCAAGGCCTAGTTTCCAGCTAGTTGCTTCGCCAATCGTACTGTAATCGGCATGGCGCACTGCGGTATCAAACACTAAGTCTTGAATAAGCGGTAAATCAGTTAAGATAGGCATTGAAGCTTCAAAAAATACTTCACGCACGTTAAACGAGCCTTTATCTTCGCCTAGTGCGTTAAAAAATGTACCTTCTGCATTATCTGGCTCGTTCGTTTCGCTTTCTTCTTTACGATACTCTGCGCCAAAAGCAATACCTACATAACCGGCTGGTAGCTCAAAAATAGCGCCGTTTGCAAGCGAGGCAGATACAACAGTTTGCTCAATGGTCGAGTCGCCAATAGACACTGTGTTTATGTAATCAATGGCTTGTTGGCTTGGTGCGCCAAAGCCCATAATATTAACAGGTACACAGCCATCAGCTTGCGCCTCTGCGCTACGACACACAATATTACCATTTGCATCTTCAACGGCATCAAGCGCATTAAAGTAGTTTGCTAAAATCATGTTAGCGCCATTTTCGCGCTCTAATTCTGTTTTACCGTATACGATTGATGTATCTAGTTCCCAATCTTCAAATACAGTGCCTTGTAAGCCTGTAACAAAACGGGTTGTTTCACGGGTGTTGTTTTCAACGCGGCGGCCTAAGTCAGTCATCATGCGGTTAACCATGATTGACTCAACACCTTCTTCTTCCATACGCGCTTTAATGCTTGGGTCTAGGTATGGGTTATCTAGCTTAATGCTGTTGTCGCTGTCAAAAAAGAAAAACGCAGGTTGACCTATGCTTTCGCCTTGGCTATTTACATATTTAGCGTCGAAGTAAGCGTTTAAATCATCAGTCACATCGTAGTTAACTTTAAAGTTTACGTTGTAACGTTCAAACTCAGGTTGAATTTCTTCAAACTGACCTAGGTTAAAAAAGTCACAGTTAGCACATGAAAGGCCGTCAACATTGTCACCAATGTATAAATCGCGAGCGGTACTATCTGGGTTGAAGCTATTTGTGTAACCATTTTCTAATGCATAAACACCTGCGTTGTTGATCGCGTAGTAACCAGCGTTAGGTGTTAGTATTTTGTCTGGAAAGTCTGCGCTGTCTTTGTTTTCATCGGTTTGTGCCTGATTACGAAGGCTTCTGAACGATGTGCTAGTCCATGGGTGGTCTAAAGCATTTAACGACTCTTGTGAAGAATACTCTACTGCAAAAGCTGCATTACCACGATCATCATTAAAGTTTGAACCGTATGAAAAAGTCGCTTTTTTGTTGTTATAGCTATTTAGGTCGGCAAAGCCACGGGTTAGGTTTACATCTAAACCTTCAATATTATCTTTTAATATAAAGTTAACCACACCCGTTACGGCGTCAGCACCATATACAGCAGAGGCGCCACCAGTAATAATTTCAACACGTTCAATCCATACGCTTGGAATTGTATTAGTGTCAACTGATTGAGAGCCCGCAGAGCTTGATACGTGACGTTTACCGTTTACAAGTACAAGTGTGCGGTCTGTTCCCATATTACGTAAATCAAGGATGTTTAAACCTGCAGTACCTATAAAACGACCAGAGTTAGCCATTGAATAAGTGCTACCCAGTGCAGGAAGGTTATTTAATGCTTCACCAATATTAACAGCGCCACTATTTACAAGTTGATCGCCACTGATTACGGTTACGGGTGCCGGTGCAATTGCGCCTTCACGTAATATGCGTGAGCCTGTTACTTCAACGCGTTCTATTTTTTTTGCTACTTGCTCTTCTTGAGCTAATACTGTGCTACTCGCTGTTGCAGCAGCGGTTAGTAGTGCACATTTAATGCTGTTAGAAATTAAAGAATAATGTTTCATGAGTTCCCTAATGGGTGTTTGTTATGAAAAAATGCTTAACAAAATTGGCATAGTTAAATAGCAACATTGTCATCACATTTGGCTAAAGAACTAACGATTATTACACGCTCGTAAATAAGATTAAACCCTCTGAAAGCCTATATGTTGTTGTGTTAAGGTTTGAAATTAATTTTATTTATAGTGTTTTAAGTTGTTACTTTTGTTTAAATTATGATGACAATAAGATGGGGTTTTTCTTGGTTGTTTACCTTTTCTGGCCGCGTTGTTTACATTGAGTTATTAATATTAAAATTGGCGCGGTATTTTTGATCTATTTGCTGTTTATTTGACTCGTCAAAATGATAGTTAAATTGCAGATGTAATTAACAGGTGTGTTTGTTAATTGTGCTATTAAGTTACTTAAATGTATATTTTTGCTGATTTAGCGAGCGGGGCGTTCAATGGTGTTATTAAAATAAATGTTTAAATTGAGTAAATTTCATCATCTTTATTAAATGTGTCGTTATTCATTTGTTGATCTAGATATATTCAATGTTAGTAAGATAGGTAGTTATTTGATTTTAACTTAATGCTGACAATCACCACTAATAATTTGTAAACCCCCTTTACAGCATATAAAGAGTGATTGCTGATTCGTTACTTTATTCTGTTTACTTGATACAATTTGTATTATCAGTTTTTTTAGGGTTTTTCATGAAATACACTTACCTCATTATTGTCATTTTATTTAGCTCGCTCAGTTATGCTAGCGAGACTATTGATCTAGAATTAAACATGAAAAACACAGGGCTTGCTTATAAAAAAGCGGTACAAGCTAGCCAGTTAACAGAGTTTAATACCGCAATTGATGAATTTATTAAGCTGGTTGAAGTAAGCAAAACGGCAAAGTTTTACAAGAAGCCCGAACAGTCGGTTAAGGGGCTTGATAAAGTGCTTACACAAGCAAGGCTTGCTAAACAAGCGGCTAATCAGCAAGGGCTCACTGCTGCTAAAGTACCGCTTAAACGCATTGATGATTTACGAAAAAAATATCATAAACTACATGAGCCACCAGGCTTTTTTGAATTATTGTTTGGAAAGTAAGGAATAGTTATGGAAATTTCGGTTTCATTATTAGAAGGCCAAAAGCAAAGTGCTAAATTTGGTGATTTGGAAGTCATTAGCGATCAGAGTATTTCGGCTGGTGGTGGTGCAGAGCACCCAGAACCATTTGACTACTTTTTAGTGAGTATGGTTTTGTGTGCAGGGTTTTATGCGCGAAAATTTTGTGAGCAACGTGACATTTCTACAGAAGGTATGACACTTACACAAAACAACGAAAATGTAGATGAAAATGGTAAAAAGTTATTTTCAATCGAAATTAATTTGCCTGATGGTTTTCCTCAAAAGTATAAAAAAGCATTAATTGCGGCAGTAAATACATGTACTGTTAAAAAAGTAATTCAAGCTGTGCCTGAGTTTTCTGTTGTTGTAAAATAAGTTCACCAATATGTAGGTAACTTTAACGAGTTACCTCTTTCATTTTAATACCCTTGCCTTGCCGCTCACCCTAAAATACGACGTTTTCAGATAGCTATAAATACAACAATTACGAGTTGTAATTTGGTGTGTTTTTTATTGGTTTTTCAATATGTGATGCTTTTATAAGCACTCTTGGTGGCTATTTAAACAAATAAATCAAAAAGTAATCACTTAGTTCAAAAATACTGGCTATTCATGTTTAGGCTGTTATAACTATAAACACAACAATAAAAATAGTTAAACATATTTACAGTAGATACTGAGGTATTTTATGAGCGACGCAATACAACAAGAACAAATAGATCAAGGGGTAATGGAGACCTTAAGAGAGCGCGACCATAGTGCCTTAGCACAGCAAGTTAACCATCTTGGCTGCGATAATAACGACATTATTGAGCTACTAGCTTATTATATGGCGTTGAGCGAGCAAGAAAATGATGAATTATTTGATGACTGGTACGATAATCTATCAAAAGACCAACATACTGTTTTAAAAGTATTTGAGGTATATAGAGGCCAATACGAACATCAAAATTAAATCTTTATTTAATTAATAGCTTGTATTGGTTGTGTACTAAGATTAATTGATAAAGATTATACGGCGGTTAATTTGAGTAAGAGTTAATACAAGTTAGCTTTTAACATTTTGTCGATAACATTACTTATATTACAGATAAAGGCGTGCTTTAAAGTGCTAAATTCAGAATCGATAAAAGCGAGAAACAATGTAAAGGTAATTGGTAGCGGCTCTAAAACATTGCTATTTGGACATGGATTTGGATGTGACCAAAACATGTGGCGTTTTTTAACTCCTTATTTAGAAAAGCAGTTTAAAATTGTACTGTTTGATTATGTGGGTTCAGGTAATTCAGACATATCTCAATACAATAAACAACGATACAAAAAACTAGAAGGTTATGCCTTAGATGTAATAGAGGTGTGCACAGAGTTAAATTTATCGGATGTAGTATTTGTTGGCCATTCGGTAAGTGGAATGATAGGCGCGCTTGCGGCAGTTGAAAGGCCTGATTTAATTAGTAAATTAATTATGGTGTGTCCTTCTCCTTGCTTCTTAAATTTTCCGCCAGATTACCAAGGCGGGTTCGACAAAGAAGACCTACAAGAATTATTAAGCTTAATGGATAAAAATTATATTGGTTGGGCTGACTATTTAGCACCACTGGTTATAGGTAATACTAACTCAGCTGAGTTGATTGGCGAGCTTTCAGGTAGTTTTTGTTCAACTGATCCTGTAATAGCCAAAAATTTTGCAGAGGCGACCTTTTTTTCTGACTATCGTTTTTTACTCACAAAAATTATACAACCTACACTCATTTTACAAAGCGAAGATGATGCACTCGCTGATGTTTCTGTTGGCCAGTACATTGAAAAGGAAATACAATCGAGTTCACTCATTGTTATAAGTGCACAAGGCCATTGCTTGCAAATGACTCACCCAGAGATTGTAAGTCAATCTATTATTGATTACGTAAAGCAATAAGCGTGAAATCCATTAAAACAGAAAACAAAAAAGAATCTTACTCAGCTGACTGTTTTCTCAGTGGTGCCTTGATCACAGATTCTAAAAATACGATTATTTATGTAAATAGCTATTTTGAAGAGCATCTTTATTGGAAAAGTGATGAACTAGTGGGTCAAAATATAAATAAAATTTTGACCAAATCATCAAGAATATTTTTTCAAAGTTATCTTATTCCTACCTTGCTTCACGAAAAAACATCCGAAGAAATGCAGCTAATTATTTTTAATGGACAAGGGATAAAAACCCCCATGACCATTAATGCTCAAATAAATGAAGAGGGGAAGGTGTTTTGGAGCCTTTTTAATTCATCAAAGCAGGATCAACTTTATGATGAGCTAATAAAAACACGAGAAAAACTAGAAGAGCAGGCTGAAGAGTTAAAGTCTTTAGCTTCTACTGATGAGCTAACTAATTTGTTAAACAGAAGAGAAATGAATTACCGCAGTACTTTACTGTTAGAGCAATCGTTAAGATCAAAGCAGTCTGTAGCCTTGCTTGTTATAGATATAGATAATTTTAAATTAATTAATGATACTTTTGGCCACTTAGAAGGCGATCGTGTTTTAAAAGAGCTTGGGCAAGCACTAAAAAGTTTTGGACGACAAACCGATTTAATTTCCCGCTATGGTGGTGAAGAATTTTTAATCATGCTACCAGACACAGATAAAAAAGGGGCCTTACTATTTTGTAATAGATTGCATGCCATTATTGCGGACATATTAGTCGATAATAAGCCTGTGACTGTGAGTATAGGTATGACCATAAGTAATACAATAAACACATTTATAGATTTATTTACACAAGCAGACAACGCTGTTTACCAAGCAAAATCGCTTGGTAAAAATAGAACTCAGCTGTTTGGGGACGATAACACTATTTAATGATTAGTATCGTTGTTGCATGTATTGTTGAGGAGTGAATTGCTGGGTTGCCAAATTCTATCCCATATTTTATCCATATCATTGAAGCTTGGACGTTGACTTATTTTGTCAAAATTACTGGCTGTGACTCCCTCTGAATTTATTTCACCTACTTGAAAATTAAACACATACTGACATTCCATTCCCATGCGCAAGTCTGACAAAATCACTTTGTTTTGCTGCTCTCTTACTGAATAGAACCCTTTTGTAAACCATTGCAAGCGTTTTACACCCCATTCATTTTTAATGTTATTTAATAGCGAGGGATTAGTAGGATATGCACTAAGTGTTACCTCGCCGGGTTCATCAAATACAGAGGCATAGCCTTCATAGTAATGATCGTCAGACATAACAACGACTCGCCAAAGCAAGGTAGTAAGTGGCGCTGGTGTGCTTATATACTTCTCATACGTAATGTTTTTGTTGTTTAGCGCCGTTTTTACTTTGTCATCAATCATGACTTTCAATGCAAAAGACGTACATAAATAAAGTGAGCTTAATCCAAGCGCAATACTATTAATTTTGTAGGCGGTGTTTGATGATACTTTAGGAAGTAACGTACACACGACTCCTAGCAATAATGGAAGTGTATAAAGGGGATCAATTATAAACATATTTGATAACGCAAAAGGGTGCTCAGTAAACGGCCACATTAATTGGGTGCCATATACGGTAAAACTATCTAGCAATGCGTGGGTTGATAAGCACAAAAACACTAACCAAAACCATCTCACTTTGTAAGTTTGCATGCCAGAGTGTAATTTTAATATAAGCCATACGATAAGTGGGCTTATTAATAAATGGATAAAGAAGGAATGGCTAAAACCGCGATGATAAGTAAATGACTCTACAGGGCCGCCATAAGGTAAAAAAACATCTAAGTCGGGCAAGGTGCCAAGCGCTGCACCCCAAAATACCGCTTTACGACCAATTTTATTGCCTAGCACGGCGTAGCCTACAGCACTACCCAAAGCAACCTGTGTTAACGAGTCCATATCAATCCTTTATTGATTATAAGTCTGTTTATACTGATTAAAAGCGTAAAAAGGCCACTTATAATGCAAGCTTTGGTTTTATAAAATCTAAAAATGCAACAATGCGAGACGACACCGCACTGTTTTTGTAATAAACGGCTTGTATATCTTCTCGGTGGTTTGGTGTTTTAATACTATTTGGTAAAACATTGACTAACCTACCAGCTTTTAAATCGTTTCCAATCATAAAATGCGAGAGTAAAGCAATGCCTTGGTTTGCTATACATAGTTGTCTAATTGTTTCGCCGCTGCTTGCTGTGATTTCAAACGAAAGCTTTGAGGGTATGTTAAGAGGCCAGTTATTGAGCGCGGGTGAGTCGGTAAAGCCGATAAGTTTATGTTGGCCCAAATCGCTTGCTTGAGTAAGTTCAGGTGCGTTTTTCAAATACTCAGGGCTTGCGACCAAATGCAATTTACTGGCCCCCAACTTTTTTGCATACAGGTTTGAATCTTTTAAATCACCAATACGTATGGCTAGGTCAGTTTTATGCTCAAGTAAATCAATAATGCTGTCGTGAGAGGTAATATCAAGCGTAATGTGGGGGTACTGCATATTAAACTCAGCAATCAAAGGTACCAATTGGTGCAGTACAAAAGGGCTTGCTGCATCAATACGTAACTTTCCACTGGGCGACTGTTTTAACAGTTTGATTGCCTCTTCGCCGGTTTGTAATGTGTTTAAGCCATCACGAGCATATTTAATAAAGGTATGGCCCTCTTCGGTTAGCTCTAATCGGCGAGTGGTCCTGTTTAGTAACGTACATTGTAATGTATTTTCAAGACGAGACACGGCACGCGACACTTTTGCTACTTGCTGATTAAGCAAATTCGCGGCTGCTGAAAAACTCCCGCTATCTACTACCGTTAAAAACATTTCTAAGTCTTCGGTTTTTGCATGCTGAGCCATATTTTAGCACCTTACTTTTGCATTTTTTACAAAAGTATTTTGTCACTAATGCTATTTTTTGCAAACACATTTTTAGTCAAACTGTAAGTCTTAACTAATAATGAGGATTTAATTATGCCATTGGCTTTGTGGGCGCTAACCTTAAGCGCATTTGCAATAGGAACAACCGAGTTTGTAATAGTGGGATTAGTGCCTACTATTGCAAACGATTTAGGCGTAAGCCTACCTTCAGCGGGTTTGCTAGTGAGTTTATATGCGGTAGGTGTAGCTATTGGTGCACCCGTACTTACTGCACTCACCGGGAAATGGAATCGTAAAATTGTACTTATAAGCTTAATGGGCTTATTTGTGCTGGGGAACTTATTAGCATGGCAAGCGCCAAGTTATGAAACATTAATACTTGCGCGTATTTTAACAGGCTTAGCCCATGGGGTGTTTTTCTCAATTGGTTCTATGATTGCCACAAGCTTAGTAAGTAAAGATAAAGAGGCCAGCGCTATTGCAATTATGTTTACGGGACTCACGGTTGCACTTGTAACAGGAGTGCCATTAGGAACGTGGATTGGTCAGCATTTTGGCTGGCGTGCAACATTTTTAGTGGTATCAGTGTTGGGCTTAATAGCTTTGGTAGGAAGTGCTATTTTGGTACCCAAAAACTTGAAGCAGTCTATCCCTGCAACCTTTAAAGAACAGCTTCAGGTTATTGTTAAACCGCGTTTATTACTCGTATATTTAATGACTATTTTAGGTTATGGCGGCACATTTACAGCATTTACCTATTTAGCGCCGATTCTAGAGCAGGAAACTGGCTTTGCACCCTCAGCTATTGGTTTAATTATGCTGGTTTATGGTGCATCTGTAGCAGTAGGCAATATTTGGGGTGGAAAACTTGCGGATAAACGCGGCCCAATAAGTGCACTCAGTATTATATTTAGTGCTCTTAGCATTATTTTATTGGCACTTACATTTACCATGGATAATAAAGTAGCTGCCGTACTTACAATTTTAGTTTGGGGCGCCTTTGCGTTTGGTAACGTGCCAGGCTTACAGCTTTACGTTGTAAAACAAGCACAAAAACATACACCTAATGCTGTGGATGTTGCATCTGGATTAAATATAGCCGCTTTTAATATTGGTATAGCACTTGGCTCAATCATTGGTGGAAGCGTAGTGGAAAGTATGACTCTGCGAGACACAGCATGGATAGGCGCCGTTATTTCTGCATTAGCACTTATAGCGACTCGTTACAGTGGCTTGCTCGATAAGCGTGAAATTCAGCGAGCATAAAGTGTAAACTTTGTATCATTAAACCCTTGAAACGCATTTTTATAACCTCATAGCTACTGTGAGGTTATTTTTTGAGAAAGTAAAAGGTGTATTTTTTAACGCTATTCAATAGCTGTATTTTAAACCAACGTATAAGGATAGATTCATGACACAACGTGTAATTGAAATGCCGAATTTAGGTGTTGGAACATTTCGTTTAGAAGGCGATACTGCATATAAATCGGTAAAAATGGCATTAGATGTCGGGTTTCGCCATATAGACACAGCGCAAATTTATGGTAACGAAGAGCAAGTAGGCCAAGCCATTAAAGACAGCAACATTCCTCGCAGCGAAATATTTTTAACGACTAAAGTGTGGAATAACAAACTCAATAAAACTGATTTTATTGCAAGCGTAGAAAAGTCTTTAGAAAAGCTGCAAGTAGACTCTGTTGATTTATTGCTTATTCATTGGCCTGCGCCATCAAACGATGAGCCAATGAGTGAGTACCTAACTGAGCTTTTAAAAGCTAAACAGCTTGGTTTAACAAAACATATTGGCGTGTCTAATTTCACTATTGCAAACTTAAACGAAGCAATGCAAACGCTAGACTCGCGTGAAATATTTACTAACCAAGTTGAGGTACATCCGTACTTAACCAATACAAAATTACGTGCGTTTTGCGCTCAGCACGGTATACACGTAACGGCTTATATGCCGTTTGTGGTCGGTAAAGTACTAAAAGATGAAACGATTCTTGATATAGCGAATAAGCATAACGCTTCACCTGCGCAAATTGTAATTGCTTGGGAAAACGCAAATGATATGACTACTATTCCATCGTCAACCAAGCGTAAAAACTTGGAAGATAACTTTAACGACCATGTTAAGTTAGACGATGAAGACATTGCCCGTATTGATGCACTTGATTGTGGCGACCGCCAAGCAACGCCTGATTTTGCGCCGCAGTGGGATCAGTAATAAAATACGCAACATGATATTAGGTGTAGTAAAGCTGCACCTTTATTTTTAAAAAAGGACGCCCTATGTTAACGGTAATTGCCACAATCGCGAGCAAAAATATTGATGCAGAAGTTGTATTAACCGCGCTCGAAAATCTGCAAAAGTACTCACGCCAAGAAGTAGGCTGTCTACGTTATGAGCTATCGGTAAAAAGTGACGCGCAGCAAACGACTTATTTAGTGACTGAACAGTGGGCATCAGATGAGCATTTTGAATCGCACAAAAACGAGCCACATTTTAAAGCTTTTGGAACACAAGTTACCGGGCTTCTAACAAGAAGTAATATTGACGTTTACAACACCATTGGCTAGTAAAAAGCAATCTTATTAGTTAGTTAGTAAAATACAGTAGCGACGTAAACATATATCGCCATTTGCGTTACTCTGTATTTTAAACCCCAAGCTTGTATAAATCTCAGCCGTATTTATTTAATCGATAAATCGTACTTTAAAATAAGTGCATCTATGTAACGGGCACGCAATGTGTGTTGTTTTTCGTGATCAGCCCCGTGCCCTAATGCTTTATTGAGCAGCTTCATAGCGGGGTGAAGCTGCGTACGCTCTTGTTGGTTTAAACTTCCTTTAGTGCGCAATTCAGTAATATCGTCTACCAGCAAGCGGCCTATATCCACACATACTATTTCGTCAATTAACCCGTTTTGTGTCAGTACACCGTATTTGCTGCATAAAAACTGTTGCCACACTTGCTGTAAATGCTCGTCTATTTCGCAGCCAAATAATTCTTCATTAAAATTAAAGCCTTGCTGAGCAAGTTTACTCAGGCTTGCTGTGTACTGCTGCGCAAAGTAATTAAAGGCATTGCTTGAGGATTCAATTTTTTGTTTTATTAGCCCTTGCCCCCAATTTACACAACCTCGCGGGTAATAATCATCGTACTCTTCACATTCATACAAACCAGAATACGAGCTGCAACTTAACTGGCTTTTTATACAATAACTTGGTTTAGGAAAAATACTTTGCTGCTGCCATGTATCTAGTTGCTCGGCGTCAATATTTAAAGCATGGCAAAGCTCATCGGTGGTATAAAAATGAGTGGCTAAGTAGTCAGATAAACGCATAAAGGCTCGCTTAAAGTTAAAAATACAAATACTGTTTAAATGTACAGTGTTTGTATTTTGTATTATCAAACTAAATAACACAAGCCATTTTACGTTTATTATTAGCTTAGGCCTGCAAAAATGCGTGTAAGTATGTTACAAATAACGCAAGTTTTATAAATAATGAATTTTTATGCGCACCCTAGAACAAATTAAACAAGCAAGCTTAATTACTGCTATTAAAACCCCGTATTTAGCTAATGGTGAAATAGATTTAGCCAAGTATGACGAACTCGTCGAAATACAAATTGCAGCGGGTGTAGATGGCATTGTGGTTGGTGGTACAACCGGCGAAGGCCAGTTAATGAACTGGGAAGAGCATTTAATGCTTATTGCGCACAGTGCAAACAAGTATGGCAATCAGTTACTAATTGTTGGTAATACAGGCAGTAATAATACACGCGAGGCAATAAAAGCCACTAAATATGGCTTTGCAAGTGGAATGCATGCAGCGCTGCAAATTAATCCATATTATGGCCGTACGTCTATTGCGGGTGTAAAAGAGCACTTTAAACGCGTGCTCGATATAGGCCCTGCGTTTATTTACAACGTAGCAGGGCGCACAGGGCAAGATTTAACACCTGATATTATTGAGCCATTAGCAAAACACCCTAACTTAATTGGTGTAAAAGAATGCGGTGGTAACGAGCGAATTGCACATTACGAGCAGCAAGGTATTGCGTGCTGGTCTGGTAACGATGACGAAGCGCACGACGCACGCCATGTACACAAAGCCCACGGTGTTATATCGGTTACCTCTAATCTTATTCCTGGGTTGTTTCGCCAGCTAATGGATACTAAGAATGATGCGTTAAATAGCTCATTACAACCTTTAATGAACTGGTTGTTTTGCGAGCCAAACCCGATTGCAATAAACACGGCATTGATGATGACGGGCGCGGTAAACCCCGTATTTAGATTGCCGTATTTGCCACTGAATGATGAGCAGCAACAAATAGGGTTGCCACTCATTAATCAGTTAAATGAAGCCGATGTAGTAGGTGGCAAGGCGCGTTTACTTAACAGCGATGAAGTATTAACTCTTTCTTAATTAAGATTTAAGCCAAAAGTGAAGCGTAAATGATTTCACTTTTGGCCTATTTTATTGCCAGTAATAATTTAATTTAAATTTCCAGCTTGTTAAGTTTGCATGCTTATAACTGAAACGAATGTCAAAATTTTGATTAATTGGAATTGATATTTCAGCTTGAGTTGATGACTTCTCATCATTTCCTAAAATAAATTGTTCGTGAGAAGCTCTTAATTTTATATCTGAGTATAGTGTTGTTATTACACCTAGTTCTAACGATGAATCATAAATCTTGTCTGTAGCAGCGAGATCTCCAATATACCCGTTAGCAAGCGTAAAAATTAAGGTTTTATTATTGTTGGTAAGATAAGATTTACCTATTCCCCCCATTAAAAACGTGTTTGTGCAGCTTCTGCAAAGTGTATTCTGTCTTTCAAAACCAGCATTAATTTTCCATGATAAGTTATTTTCTTGTGGCCATTCAACGTAGGCTGGTGAAAAGGACTCAAGGTCCAGTAAGTGTAGTTTATCTAGGTACACCTTAGAGTTTAAAATTGAGACTTCGGTATCAACCATTTCTAAATTAGAAAACGCAATGCGTGCAACATCTGACGCTAAGGAATCAAAATAACTTAGCCTAAATCCTAACCCTAGGTTGTGCTGTTCATTTACTCGTGTTGAAGAAACAGAAATGTTTGACGGCTTTTGCCCTTTGTGAGGCGCTTGTTGGGTATATGATGAGACTAGCACTTCATTACCAATTGGGAGTGTTAAACGCGTTTTAATAAGCGCCTTTTTTAAGCTTTTAATATGGTCAATATTGTGTTTTTTTATTTGCTGTAATTGGACTAGTTCAAATAATGTTTCAATAATTCGCTTTTTACTTTTTATATTGAGTGAGGTGAAATCATTTTGCTCAAGAAAATCAGGTGTTTTGTATATTTTCTCTGCAATGTTTGATTCGTTGGCAGTCAGCTTTTTCATGTACTCAATAAAAACAGTACTCCTAGATGGCGTAAAGAGTACGTCTTGAACCAGCTTTTTATTGTTATAAGTTGCCTGATTTAATTTTGAAAAAACAGTTGTAGGGATCATCCAAGGCGAACTGTTATTTGTTAACTGCTCTCCTATAACAAGCTCTATTAGCTGCGCAATATGAAAAGCACAGTTTTCATCAGCAAAATAGTAATCGAATTGCGCACCGAGTATTTCCCATAAATGATTAGCAATAAACCTTGTATCGTTATTTTTTAAGGCTAACTTATATTCCCAAAGGTCTCTTAGTTCTATCTCGCCATAATTATGTTGGTGGCGGTAAAACAATTGATCTGAAAATCCCGCTTTATAACCGCCAAACAAGCCTTTTGTTATATAAACTAGTCCATTTTCGTTATCCGGTACATGAGCACCATAGTTTATGCTGTAATCGAGTAGTTTATTATTTTTGGCTGATGACCGATTTAGTTTTAACAACAAATGCCCATAAAGTGATGCGGGGTTACTCATATAACCCGATGCAAATATTAGGCTTATAGAATGTATAGGCTGCTCATCTCGCCATTGTTCTAGTTCAATACAGGAGGATTTAGGCTGCGTAAATGTGAGCCCTTGTTTTTGTAGCCACGTGTATCTTGCTGGGTATTTGCATTGTGTTAATGGATTTGAATTAAAGCTTTGCACAGTCGCTTTTAGTTCTTCAAAAGGGCTTGTTGCTCCCAGTGGAGATATAAAAAATGACGTGTTTGTAATATAGCTCTCATTAAACGCTGGTTTTTTGTAATGGCCTAAACTTAGCCATGTGGGATGTTGTGCTAATTGTTTTAATGTTGTTGATGCTTGAATATTAAACGAAGCAATAAAAAAAATAAAAATTATTGAAGAATGAATTTTCATAAATACCCAACGGGCTTGGGGTAGAAGAGCTAAAAGGGCTAAATTAGCCCTTTTATATATTATATTGCAGAACAGTTAGCTGAGAACTGGCTAGCAATGTTGCTTTCAACAAGTGTGTAAAGAGCCTGAGCATCGTTTACAGATGTTTGAGCAAAATCATTACGTATTGTTGAGATCATTTGCGTGTGAGCTGCGCTGTCACAACCACGTACATTAAGCATTGCTGAGATGTACTCGCCTTCACCTTGTGCAATTTCTTGCTCTAAGATTGGGAATGTTTGTTGAATAAATTGTGCAGTTTTAACGTTTGCACCTTTACAGCTTTCTACAGATGAAACATTTGAAGAAACAGCTGTTGTTCCTAAATCCCAAATAATGTTTGAGATAGCAGCGGCTGTACCATTATCAGGAAAAACCATTGCACCGATACCACATTGTTGCCATGGGTTAACATCTGCTTGCGCTGGGGTTACTACGAAAGCACTTGCGAATACTGCTGCAGTTAAACATCTTTTTATCATTATTAAATCCTTATTTAAATGTCCCTTAAATGGGGCTTGAATTCTATACATAAGAAAGCTGTAGAGCAATAACACGTTTAAAAAAAATTAATAATAAGTATATTTTGTAAATTTTTATGAGGTAAATATTTTTGCGAGAAGTGAGATTGCGGCTACTTTGTGAAAGAAACTCTTGGGTTACAGGTAAGGTACTTTAATAAAACAAAATATTTAAATAGTAATATTGTTTAAAACTAACTGTTGGCTCATTTTTACTGTATAATTTGCGACCCTTGATAATGTGGCCGTAGGTTATACAGCATGAATTTTAAATCTTTTAGTTTCGCACCTGAAATCATCCAGGCATTAGACGAACTCAACTATCACACTCTTACGCCCATTCAACGCGCAGCAATTCCAGCTGTTCGTAAAGGTAAAGACGTTTTAGCCAGTGCACAAACTGGTACCGGTAAAACTGCCGCGTTTGCTTTACCTGTTATCCAAAAATTAATTGAGTCAGACTTAAGTACAACCAATGCACCAACTGCTTTGGTATTAGCGCCTACACGTGAATTAGCAGAGCAAATAGCCAATAACTGTAAAGAATATGCAAAGCATACCTCATTAAAAGTAGTGAGTTTATTTGGTGGAGTGAATACCGCAGGCCAAGAAAACGCATTAAAAGCAGGCGTTGATATCGTAGTCGCAACTCCGGGTCGTTTACTCGATCACATTCGCCTAGGTAACTTAAGCTTGGCCAATGTAAAACACCTAGTACTCGATGAAGCCGACCGTATGCTTGATATGGGCTTTATCACAGATATGCAAACTGTGATTAAAAGCTGTGCTGATGACCGTCAAATTTTATTATTTTCGGCTACATTCCCTGCAGCTATTAAACAATTTGCTTCTAAGGTACTTAAGCAACCTGAAATTGTGCGTGTTGACCAAACTAACAGTACCGCATCTACTGTACAGCACGTTGTATACCCAGTGGAAGAGCGCCGCAAACAAGAACTTCTTTCTGAGCTGATTGGTAAAAAGAACTGGCAGCAAGTACTTGTGTTTGTAAATATGAAAGACACAGCGGATGAGCTAGTTAAAGAATTAAATCTCGATGGCATTCCTGCAACCGTTTGCCACGGCGATAAGTCACAAGGTAACCGACGCCGTGCTTTACGTGAATTTAAAGAAGGTAAGGTACGTGTGCTAGTGGCCACTGAAGTTGCTGCGCGTGGTATTGATATTGATGGATTACCGCGTGTAATTAATATTGACTTACCATGGCTTGCTGAAGATTACGTTCACCGTATTGGCCGAACAGGCCGTGCTGGTAATCAAGGCCAAGCAATATCGTTTGTAAGCCGTGAAGAAGAAAATACATTATTTGAAATCGAAGCATTAATCGGTCAAAAAATTAAGCGTGTTTACCTTGAAGGCTATGAAGTGAGTAACCGCGAAGTGCTTATTGATAAAATAGGTAAAAAGCCGGCTCACTTACGCCGTACTCGTTCTAATAAGTTATCAGGGCAAGCAACGGGCGAAGCTCGTGCAGTAAACCGTTCGCGTATATCCAACGTGCGTAAAAGCTTAAAAGGTGCAAAGTTGTCACTTAAAAAATAACAACTCATATAAGAATTAATAAAAACCTGAGTTTACTCAGGTTTTTTTATGGATGAAATAAAGGCTTCGTCGATTATTTGAGCATGCTGATAGGCCGCCTGTGGCTGGTTTTTATTTGCAATAATAGATAGCCCAATAGGTAGTCCACTGACTTGACCAACAGGAAGAGTAATATGAGTTGTGCCGGCAATTGCTGATAAAGAACTACTACTGCCTTTAAAGTTATCACCATTTACTAAGTCTGTTTTCCATGCAGGTGATGTTGTTGGGGCAATGACAACATCCACATTATTATTTTTGTATAAATTAGTAATTGCAGCTGTGGCCTGTGTGCGGTAACGGTGTTTAGTTTTTTGGTATTTGTCTGTTTGTGTTAAGTCGATAGCATTGGCTTGTATTAAAATATCTTGCCCAAAGTGGGGCATTTCTGCTGCTTTGTTTTGTATATTAAAATCAATCAATGCACTTAAACTTTTTACCTTCACTTGGTCAGGAGTATTTGTTAAATACTGGTTTATTTCTTTTTTAAAATCATAAAGTAACACGTAATATTCATCGACAAAAAGCGTAGCTAGATCATCAGATATATCAATATTGACTACTGTATGACCTGCCTGTTTGAGCGCTGAGAGCTGTTTTTTGTATAAACGCTGAGTCTCCACTGTAAACTTATCACTGGGCAACGCACCAATAACTAATGATGACTTTGTAATTTTAGGCAATGTTTGCAATTCAAAACTATGCGTTGAAGTATCAAGCGGATCACGTCCTTGTAAAACAGATACTACAAGGCGGGCATCTTTTAATGAGTGTGCCATTGGGCCAACACTGTCTTGACTACTAGAAAGTGGCACTACACCAGAGCGCGATACCTGGCCCATGCTTGGTTTTATAGCATAAACGCCATTTACAGAAGCGGGGCAGGTGATAGAGCCATCGGTTTCTGTTCCAAGGGCAACAGGGGCAAAGTTAAGTGCGATGGCAACCGCTGATCCAGAGCTCGAACCACAGGGATTACGAGTTGTGTCATACGCATTGTGTGTTTGCCCGCCAACTGCACTCCATCCAGACGATGAGTAAGACGATCTAAAATTTGCCCACTCACTTAAATTGGTTTTGCCTAAAATAATAGCGCCCGCATTTCTTAACTGCTTAACAACAAATGCATCGTTATTAGTTATATTATTTTTAAGAGCTAAAGAGCCAGCTGTTGTTGGTAATGATCCAGTGGTTTCTATGTTATCTTTTAAAAGTACGGGTATTCCATGAAGAGGCCCAGCCCAAAGCCCTTGAGCACTAAGTTCATCAATTTTTTTTGCTTGCGTAACAGCTGTAGGTTCAATGTTAATGACGGCATTAAATTGAGGGTTAAGCTGATTAATTCGTTTAATATAGCCTTGAGTAAGTTGTTGAGCGGTAATTTTATTATTTTTATACGCCGAGTGGATCTCATCTATTGTTTTTAACTCGTGAGCTGAAATATTAAAAGCAACGACCCAGATTAATAACCCTAATAATTTTTTTATCATAAAAAAGTACACAAATAATTTTTTGGTTACTTTTAACACAAAAAAGCCCCACAATGTGAGGCTTTACGACAATTAACTAAATAGCGCGTTTAAGCGTTTTCAAGCATTGAAAGCGCAACAGCTTCGGCAGCTTTAATGCCATCAATACCCGCTGATAATATACCGCCAGCGTAGCCTGCGCCTTCACCTGCAGGGTAGAGTCCTTTGGTGTTAATGCTCTGAAAGCTTCTATCACGTTTTATACTAATGGGTGATGACGTGCGCGTTTCAACACCCGTTAGTAATCCATCATTAGTAGAAAACCCACGTATTTGCTTATTAAAAGCAGGAATAGCCTCACGTAACGCTTCAATAGCAAACGCAGGCAATACGTTACTTAAGTCAGTTAACTTAATTCCTGGTGTGTAAGAGGGTTTAACATCGCCTAAATCAGCAGAAGATTTGCCTTTTAAAAAGTCGCCGATAAGCTGGGCTGGTGCATCATAGTTTTCGCCGCCTAGCTTGTAAGCTTGCTCCTCTAATTTGCGCTGCAGCTCAATACCCGCTAAAGGATGGCCTGGGAAATCTTTTTCAGGTGAAATACCCACAACAATAGCACTATTTGCATTGCGCTCACTGCGTGAATATTGGCTCATACCATTGGTAACAACTCGGCCTTCTTCAGATGTTGCCGCAACGACAGTGCCACCAGGGCACATGCAAAAGCTATATACAGTGCGTCCGTTATTACAATGATGCACGAGCTTGTAGTCGGCAGAGCCTAAAATTGGGTTGCCAGCATTTGGTCCAAAGCGACACTCGTCAATCATTGATTGCTTGTGTTCTATTCTAAAGCCAACTGAAAAGGGCTTGGCTTCTACATAAATGCCTTTATCGTGAATCATTTTAAAGGTATCGCGTGCGCTGTGCCCAACGGCAAGAACAACGTGTCGTGTTTCAAGGTGTTCACCGTTAGAAAGGGTTAAGCCTGTTACTTGACCGTCATCTAAGTGAATATCATCTACACGGGTGCTAAAGCGAATTTCACCACCTAGCTCTATAATACGAGCGCGCATTTTTTCAATCATTGTCACAAGTTTAAACGTACCAATGTGAGGCTTACTTACATACAAAATTTCTTCAGGTGCGCCTGCTTCAACAAATTCGGTAATAACTTTACGGCCATAATGCTTAGGGTCTTTTACTTGGCTATATAATTTACCATCTGAGAATGTACCCGCACCGCCTTCACCAAACTGCACATTTGATTCGGTGTTTAGTGCTTTTTTACGCCAAAAGCCAAAGGTGTCTTTGGTACGCTCTCGTACTTCTTTTCCACGCTCAACAATAATTGGATTAAACCCCATTTGTGCAAGCACTAAGCCTGCAAATAAACCACAGGGGCCAAAACCTATAACAACGGGGCGCTCTGTGATGTTTTTATTTGCTTGAGCTACAAATTTATAGGATGTGTCGGGCGCTGTTTTAACATGTTGATCTTTTGCAAATGTGGCTAAAAGCTCAGTTTTGTTATCAACTTCTATATCAAGGGTGTAAATGAGTAATATGGCTTTTTTTTTGCGCGCGTCGTAGCCACGTTTAAATACGTTATAACTGTGTAATTGTTCTGGTTGTATTTTTAGTTTGTTGATAATGGCTTGGCCAATAGCATTTTCATCATGATCAAGTGGCAATTTTATTTCAGTTAAACGTATCATTAATATCTCTATTTGGTGTCTTAGCGGTTGTATATCCGCTCACAATAAGAAAGTGTAGGGCACGAATTGGCTTTACATTAAGGGCGCATATACTACGTTAAATTGGCTAATTATGGCAGTTATTTATTGTATTTTTGAGGTGAAAGAGTATGATCGCGAACTATTAAATTAGCTTTATGGTTCAAAAAATTTATGGCGTTTGTAGTTACTGAAAATTGCATAAAATGTAAGTACACCGATTGCGTATCAGTGTGTCCTGCTGATGCATTTTTTGAAGGCCCTAATTTTTTAGCAATTAGCCCAATTGATTGTATTGATTGTGGGTTATGTGTACCGGAATGCCCAGCTGAAGCAATTTATCAAGAAGATGAGCTACCCGACTCTCAAAAAGAGTTCACGGAACTTAATGCAGAGCTTGCCTTAATTTGGCCACGCATTACCCAAGTCAAATCTGCCCCAGATGATGCTGACACATGGAATGGAGTTGAGAATAAGCTAAAGCTACTCGACACCTAACAGTGCAATTAAAATAATCCTTTATTATTAATTAGTTAATATTTAGCGAAATTTTGTTTGCAAGGTATTAACAAATGTACCTGCTTAAATTACACTCCGGCTTAGAAATTACTCATATTGGGTAAAGTTGTTCTAAATGGATGTTTATGCAGTACTTTATAACTATAAAAAAACCACTCACGCTTTTACTTTTATCCTTTTTTCTCCTATTTAATAGCTTCTGTGTATTTGCAGAAAAAGAGCAGGTATCGCTAGCACGAATCAATCAAAATATCAGTGTTGATGGCGTACTTGATGAAGCGCATTGGAAAAAAGCGACCTATGTTCCTTTACTCGTTCAAGATGAGCCTAATGAAAGAGGCACGCCTCCGGTAAAAACCGATGCCTACATGTACGAAGATGGCACAAATTTGTATGTTGGTTTTATTGCTTACGATCCGGAGCCAGATCAAATACGTGCTTCACTTCGTGACCGAGATACCCTTTGGCAAGACGACACTGCCATACTTGTAATAGATACTTTTAATGATGAGCGCTCAGGCTATGAGTTTTTTGTTAACCCGTTAGGTGCACAAGGCGATTTACGCATGAGCGATACCGATGGTTGGCAGTCTGATCCGTCGTGGAATGCAATTTGGGATAGTGCCGGAAAAATTACCGATGAAGGTTATGTAGTTGAAATGCGTATTCCTTTTAAAGCATTGCGTTTTCCAGAAGATAAAAAAGACTTAACGTGGGGTTTTTTGTTAATGAGAAACTACCCACGGGACGTGCTCTATCAAATATCTAACATGGGGTTCGACCGCGATGTCAAATGTAGCCTTTGCCAGTTTGATAAGTTAACGGGCTTAAGTAAAATTGAATCAAGTAAAAATGTACAACTTACCCCAACGCTTACAGCGCTTCGTCACGATGATAAAGCGCAACTCCCCGGTGACTGGGAGAACGGTAACATAGATACTGAAGCCGGTTTAGATTTACGCTGGGGAATAACAAAAGACGCGGTATTAAATGCGACTATTAATCCTGATTTTTCGCAGGTAGAGACTGATTCTCTAGAGCTTGATGTAAATACCACGTACTCAATTTATTATGCAGAAAAAAGACCTTTCTTTTTAGATGGTGCCTCATATTTTAAAAGTAGCTTATTTGAGCTTTTATACACCCGAACCATTGCAGAGCCAACTTTAGGCGCTAAGTTAACCGGTAAAACGGATGGGCATAGCTATGCACTTATGTTAGCTGATGATGAAAACAGTAATATTCTACTTCCTTCAAATCAAGGCTCTGGTTTTGCTTCATTAAATGAAAAAACACAGGCAGCAGTCGGCCGTTATCAATATGACTTAGGTGATCAAGGAACGTTGGGCGTTTCAAGTACACACCGACAAAGCGATAATTATCGTAATACGGTACTATCAGTTGATGGCAGTTATTGGTTTAATCAGTCAGATACATTGCTTTATCAGGTTTCGTCAGCTGATACACGAAATTCTGACTTTTTGGTTGATAACTATGGACTATCCAAAACGCAATCTGATCAGGCATACGCAATTGAGTTAACGCGTGACAAGCGAGACTATAAACTTTACACATCTTATGAAAATATTGGTGAGGATTATCGCACCGATTTAGGATACCAAGCAAAAGTTGATTATGAAAAAGTGCTAATTGGTGGCGGTCAAACGTGGTATCGAGATGAGTTAGATTTAATTACTTCATGGTCTTATGAAGCTGATTGGGATAAAACCTGGTCGCAAAGTGGTGACTTGCTTGAGGAAGAATACGAAGGCTTTTTAAGTTTTAAGGGGCAAAAGCAGTCTTTATTTAATATTGGTTTTATCCATCGTAAAGAAAGTTATTACGATGAATTTTACAATCAGAATATAGGTTATCTTTACACTTCGCTTAAACCGACAAAAGACTTGAACTTATCGTTTTACTTAGAATATGCAAGCCGTATTGACTATACAAATTTAGAGCTTGGCGATGTAATTAATACACAAACGCAAGCAGTTTGGGATATAAACGATCATTGGCAAGTGGATATAAGACACAGTTATAGTAAGTTAGATAACCCACGAGATGACCGCGTTTACACAGCTAATTTAGTCGACTTTAGACTGCATTATAAATTTAATATGCGATCAATGTTAAAGCTGATTTTACAGGTTGAAGATATAGACAGAAACAAAGACGCTTATTTTTATCAAGTAAGCCAGACAAACAAAGACTATGGCAGCCAACTTGTTTATTCGTATAAGATTAACGCACAAACGCTATTTTACCTAGGTTACTCAGATAGAGGGTATCAGGATGACACACTAGAAAATATTGAGCGCGACCAACGCACCTTTTTTACAAAAGTAAGTTACGCATGGCAGCTTTAAAAGCATAGATAGATTTAAGCTCACAAGCAAAATATACACATAAGCTGTTTGTGAGCAATCTATCAAATACATGGTGAGTCTGCGGATACTTTGCGCTAAAAATAATTGCCTTAACGAATAATCAATAACTTAGCTATATTAAAATGAACAAAAAATAGCATACAAGTCATTAATAATTGCTTACAAACAAAAATAGGGGATATAATGAGCATTTAGTTATTAAGGATTAGTATTGTTAGGGAATTTTTCATGAACAAATTAAAGCATGTTGGATTAATTTCCTTAGTCACTTTGTTATTTTGCTTTTACCTAAATGCTGAATTAACGAGCCAAATAAGCCGTACCAATCTGTTTCAGTCTAATTTTAGTGTTAAAAAATTTGATATAAGCAGCACCAGTTTAGATATTGCCCCTTGGTATAACCCTGTTTTAAGCGGTCATTATACAATTGACAGTGCTTCTCAAACATTACTTCTTGTTAAAACAACGGATCAACATTTTATTGCGGCTGATTCAAACGCACTCATCTTGATGGTGTTAACGTCGCCTAAAAACATTATTATTTTCTTCTCTTGTATACTTTTGCTTGCTGTCTACATAAAAAAACAAAGCAGGAAACAAAATCACAAACATAAGCTAAGCCAACTTAATCAGCAGGCTAATAAACTTTTAGAGTCGTTTAACTTAGATATTGAACCTGCTCAAAACCCTAATGGTATTAGTAATTTAAGCAAATCTATCACGACCTTAAATATGCATGTAGTGAATTATGTGAAACAAACACAAACAAGTATATGCCAAGATAAATTAACACAACTCATCGATAGACATGCCTACATTGAGCATATTGGTAGGCACATAAATCAAACCGGTCAAAAAGAACTTACTTGTGCATTATTGTTTATAGATTTAGATGGGTTTAAGCAAGTAAATGATTCATTCGGTCATAGTTTTGGCGACGAAATACTGGTGCAAGTTGCCACGCGATTAGCTAATGTGTTGCGTCACCATAAGTTGAGTAATATCAATTCTGCAAACCAGTTAGAACAAAATTTATCGCGTTTAGGCGGTGATGAATTCTCTATATTTATTGAATCGTTGGACGAAAGTGACAAAGTAGTCGACATAGCCAAGCAAGTACTTAGTGAGCTTGAAAAAGACTTTGTGCTTGGCAATAAGATTGTAAAAATTAGCGCAAGCATTGGTATTGCTACTTATCCAGAAAGCGCATCTACACCACAAGCACTATTACAACTAGCTGATGTAGCAATGTATCGTGCTAAAAGTGATGGTAAAGGTATTTTTAAAGTTTATTCTCCAGAAATGGGTAATAAAATGCGTCGCTATCATTACTTACTTGAAGAGCTTCGTTTAGCCATTGCATGCAAAGACTTTTATTTGTCTTTTCAGCCAATTGTGCACGTAGAAGATTGCATGATTGACTATTTTGAAGCGCTCACTCGATGGAATCACCCCGTTGAAGGTATGATCTCTCCCGCTGAATTTATTCCTATTGCTGAAGAATCAAATTTAATATTAGAGTTAGGTGATTGGATTATGCTTGAGTCATGCAGACAAATGGCTGCTTGGCACAATGCGGGTATGCGTAAAGTAAAAATATCAGTGAATATTTCCGGTATTCAGTTAAAACATCGTGATATATACGATTGGATCACAAAAATCCTCAAAAGTACTGGGTTACCGGCAACGTCTTTAATGCTTGAAGTAACAGAGTCTACCTTTATTCAAGCAAGCTCTAGAATCATTGATGAGTTGAGCAAGCTAAGAGAAGACGGTGTAACTATTGCTATAGACGATTTTGGTACCGGGTTTAGCTCTTTAAGTACGCTAGCAGATTTACCCATCGATGTTATAAAAATAGATCGCTCGTTTATTACACAAGCTAACAAAAGCAAAAAATATAACGATATACTCAATACAATTAGTGAGCTTGGGCAAAGATTGGGGCTTAAAATTGTCGCAGAAGGCGTTGAAGAAATCGCCCAGTTTGAGCTTGTGAAAAAATTAGGTGTGAGCTCAGTTCAAGGTTATTTAGTCAGTCGACCTGAGTCGTCAATTAATGTAGGAAATAAAGTGTTACGTAATAATAACGCTAATTTATCTGCATCTGGCTCTAGCGCCTGGGAAATTTCTAAATAAATGTGTTGCTAGGGCGTTTAATGGACAATTTTTTAATTAAGGCATAGCTTTAGTTAAACTAATAATAAAAACGAATGTAAAGGCTTAGATAATATGCATCGAAGCTCCCTAATCAAAGAAAACCTTAATGATACCGTTAGATTGCTTTACGAGAACGCTTATTCAGGTTTACTCGTCTCTTTATTTGCCAGCGCATGTATTGCTTTTAGTTTTAATAAAGGCGGATTGTTAAGCTATAACGACAAGCTAGTTTGGTGGCTTATTATGCTGCTTGCTTTGGGGATCCGTTTTTTAGATATTCGTCTATTTTTAAAAACAAACAAAACGGCTACCCAATTAGACCTACTAAAGTTTTCAACAGGGGTTATTATAACTGCCATTATATGGTGCAGTTATGCCTTGTATTTTCACACTTCTTTTGCCCCCCTAGAAGCCACAAGTATCATAATTATATTATCCGCTCTTGGTGGTGGCTCTGCCAATGTTTTGTCAGCACATAAGCTGACCTGTTTTGCTTATGCTTTTATTCTGTTATTTCCCTACGCTTTAGTGCTAATAATGTCTGAAGACTATTACGAAAATGTACTCGGCTTTTTGGGTATTGGCTATGGCTCAATTACCTTGTTAACTCTAAATAAAGCATCTGCATTTACACAACAGGCAATACATTTAAAAAATCAAAACAGCGATTTGTTAGAAAGAATGGAGCTAAGAGTTGATGCGCGTACTAAAGAAATAATGCATTTATCAAACTCTGATTCGCTAACTCAATTATTAAATCGAAATGCATTTTTAAATGATGCAAAAAAGAGAATTAAGCATTATCCAGACCCACCTTTTGCGCTATTTTTTATAGACCTAGATGGGTTTAAGAATATAAATGACGTGATGGGTCACAAGGTAGGCGATAATGTTTTAAGAAGAACAGCGAAACGTATTTCTGACGTGTGTGCTCATAATCAGCAAAAGTGCCGCTGGGGTGGCGATGAGTTTTAATTTTAAGTGATTTTGTATGCAAAGAAAATACATACGATTTTGCTAAAGAAATTATTGATGCAATTACGCAGGATCATCCAGAAACAGAGCACGGTGCACGGGTAGGGGCAACCATAGGTATTGCACTTTACCCAGAGCATGGTAGAGATCTGGATGCCTTAATTTTAAATGCCGATATGGCAATGTATCATCAAAAGAGAATGAATCGTGGGCAAATAAGTTTTTTTAGCGAGTCGCTTCGTTCAGAATTAGAAAGAAAGCGCCTACTTAGCGAAGAGCTTTTAACAGCGCTCATCAACAATTGTTTTTCGTTAGTATACCAGCCCATTATTGACTCTAAAACACATGATATTTATGCGATTGAGGCGCTTATACGTTGGCAATTGAAAGGAGAAAACATTCCTCCTGACGAGTTTATACCTATTGCTGAGCAGTATGGGTTAATTTCAAAAATAGGTTTTTGGGTACTCGAAACGGCATGCCAACAAGCACTTACTTTTCAAAAATTAACTCCAGATTTATCAGTCAGTATTAATGTATCTGTAATGCAGCTTAAAGAGATAGAGTTTGCCAGTAAGGTTAAAAGCATTTTGGCGGATTTAAATTTTCCTGCTCATAAGCTTCATTTAGAAGTAACTGAATCTGTATTTGCAAACGATAAGCATACATTTTTGTATGTGGTTAAATCATTACAAGAGTTGGGTGTTAGAATTTCAATAGATGATTTTGGAACCGGTTACTCTTCTTTATCAAGTATGCTTGATGTTGGTGTAGATATTGTAAAAGTAGATAAAAGTTTTGTTCAAGATGAGGATGAAAGAGGCTTAAGCATTGTTAACGCAGTAGTGCAAATGGCAAGTTCGCTTAATTTTAATGTTATTGCTGAAGGGGTTGAAACACCTTTGCAGTGCAAAAAGCTTACTCAACTTGGCGTAACGCATTTGCAAGGGTATTACTTTTCAAGACCGCTGACCTCAAGCGCATTAATTGAATATTTAAACAATAAAAAAGCCTCATAAAGAGGCTTTTTTCAGTTTAACGAACCTGGGTTGTGGTTCGCTAAATTTATGTACAGAGTTAAAATTAATTAATCTTTATAAATCAAATGTTCTTGAAATTGCTAGCACGATGCGCTCATCGGCGTAATCGTAGTCAAGGCTAGTATTTTCAGCTGCTACTTCAATACCAAAACCTTCGTAACTTGTTTGATAAGCAAGACGGTAGTGATTATACGATTTCTTTTGGTTTACATCCCAAGCCCATTTTTCACCGTCAAGTGAATTAGAGATATCAAAACTTGCACGTATTGCATGATTTGGTGCAAGTTCATAAGTATGAGCAATCATTGAAACTACATGGCCCGCACTTGTACCAAAATAATCCCAGCTGTACCAAAAGTTAAGCTCTGTTTGGCCGTAGTCACTTGTGTAACCAAATTTAGTGTAAACCTCTGGGTAATTTCCATCACTGTTATTACCTTGGTATGTGTAGTATGCAATACCGTAGTCAACGCTAAACTTGTCGTTTAATTGTACATAGCGACCAACATAGCCATCTAGTTCAAAATCAGTATCGTCACCAAAGTCAACGTTTGATGCCCATACACCGGCATACACGCCATTATCAAAAGCATAATCTAAACTTGCTTGTAATGCAGGATCGTTATCTGTTTGGCTTACACCATTAAAAGTGTAATCTGATGCTGCTGTAATAGTTGTTGACCAGTCTGCAGCTGCCGTTGTTGATAAAAGTGCTAGTGGCAATGCTACTGCAAGTTGTTTTAGTTTGTGGTTCATTATAAATCCCTAACTTTGTGTCTCAATTTTAGTGTAGTCAATCTTGTTTGCTTTTGGTGAGCTATCAATACTATTAACGGTTTTAAATTTGCTATAGCCAATGAAGCCAGCACATAGGAAAAACAAGGCAATCACCAATGCGCCTACCCACTGTATTTGTAAAAACTCTAGCTTGAACAATAATGTTAATAATGAAAGAGCAAGTATGTTTCCAATCATATACTTCGCTTTACCAAAGCGTTTTACAGTGATGTTTAAATTATCTGTGTATAAACGCACTAACGAATCAAGTGAATTAATTACAAACACAATACCTACAAATACCATCGCAAAGTTTTTAATGCCTTGCGTTGGAATGCCCGCTTCATGATAGTGGTAAAGTACGCTGAACCAAATTGCGATTGGTATTGAAGGGAAAATCAACATAGCGCCAAGTACTTGGTAAGTTTTTAACCCGCCAACAAAACGAGAAGTAAACTGTCCAATCATAATACTCCAAGCAAACCACCAAAATAGGTAAAACTCATGGTAATCGTTAAGCGGTAAAACAAATTCATTTATGTTGGCAAAGTATGTGCCGATAGAGGCTAAGTTATCTGTGAATGCTGACATTTGACTGTCACCCAACACAAAGGCACCTGCCCACATAAACCCAATTAGTGCTATGAATAACCAAGTTGTAGAAATACTTAAAAATCGTACGTACTTAATATCTGTACTTGAATATACCGCAAAAAAAATTGCTGCAAATACAATTAAGTAAAACTCAGAAACGACACTTGAACCATCACCAATTTCAGGTAAATACCATGGAAGGTTTGAAAGTAAAAGGTATGCGGTAAAAGCACATGTACCAATAATTACTACATTATTGATAAATTTAACCCATGGAATTTCGAAAAATTTAACTTTAGGTTCTATTACCAGAAATAAAAACACGTAAGAAAGTAAAATCCCCAGATCAAAAATCCCCAGTAACCAAACTCAATGGCCAGTGGATTTGCAAACGCGTATTCTGGGCTTGCTTTTATGTCTGCATAACCTGCAAACTCAGTTAAAGGAAACATTATAAGGCCAACATCTAGGCCTGATGTAAATAATATTGCTATAAACGTAAAGGTGCGAACTGGTGTTACGCCAACAACGCGAACATTACCCCATTTTAATAAAATGATTGTAATTGCAAGTAGGGTAAAAATAATACCAGCATTAAGCCAAATGGTCATTGCTACCCTCCAATAGTGAGTTATTCATAAGCACTCCGTTTTTTATTGTTCAATCTTGCATTATTACAACATAACCAATTTATGTTGTTCGCCACTGCAAGGCTCATAGGGTTAGTCTGACGAGGCTAACCCTATAAGTAGCTGATTAAATTTTTGCTGCACGCTGTGTTTCTTGCCAATTTTGAGTCATAGCAACATGAGCATTTGCTTTTTGTAATGCCACATTTCCTAAAATGATGTCTGCCGCTTTTTCTGCAACCATAATCGTAGGCGCATTAAGGTTTCCGTTAGGAACCGTTGGAAATATTGACGAATCAACCACACGTAAGCCTTCAATACCATGTACTTGGGTATTTGAATTAACTACGGCCATGTTGTCTTCACCCATTTTGCATGAGCAAGAAGGGTGGTAAGCACTCTCTACGGCTTGGCGTACAAAGGCATCTATTTCTTCATCTGTTTGAATATGTTTACCTGGTTGAATTTCTTCATCACGGTAATCATCAAAGGCACTTTGCTCAATAATGTCGCGAGTTAAACGCACACAGGCTCTAAAGCCTTCAATGTCGTCTTTGTGCTGTAAGTAATTAAACAAAATTTGTGGCGGTTGCTCAGGGTTAGCTGATTGAATAGTAACGCTGCCACGGCTTTTTGGTTTGTTATGACCTACGTGAACTTGAAAACCATGACCTGCAAATGCACTACGCCCATCGTATCGCATAGCGGCTGGTAAAAAGTGATACTGAATATCAGGCCATTCAACTCCAGGCTTTGAGCGGATAAATGCACATGACTCAAAGTGGTTAGTAGCGCCTAAACCTTTTCGAGTAAGTAACCATTTAGCGCCAATTAAGCCCTTGGAAATAAGACCCAATTTGCCGTTTAGTGTAATTGGCTGCTTACATTTATATTGAAAGTAAAATTCAAGATGATCTTGTAAGTTTTGACCCACACCCGGTAAGTGGTGACTAACTTCAACGCCTGCTTTTTCAAGGATGTCTTTATCGCCAATGCCAGATAGCTGTAATATATGCGGAGAGCCAATAGGGCCAGCACTTAAAACAACCTCTTTTGCTGCATGTGCTGTTTGAACATTACCGTTTACCTTGTACTCAATGCCTGTGGCTTTTTTACCGTCTAGAATAACTTTTTGAGCAAGTGCGCCAGTAATGACTGTTAAATTACTACGTGATTTTACAGGGTCTAAATATTCACGAGAAGCCGAGCTGCGTTCACCGTTTTTAACGGTCATGTGCATTGGGCCAAAGCCTTCTTGCTGTGACGCGTTATAATCGTCTGTACTAGCGTATCCGGCTTCTACACCTGCTTTTATAAACGTGGTGTACAACGGGTTTTGCATTTCGTTACCGTTATTAACGCCAAGTGGGCCTTTGCCACCTCGATATGCGTTTTCACCAAGGTAAAAGCTTTCCGCTTTTTGAAAATACGGTAAACACGATTGGTAGTCCCAACCATTAGCACCGTGCTGTTGCCACTCATCAAAATCTTTTGCGTGGCCGCGTACGTACACCATGCCATTAATCGATGACGAGCCACCGAGTACCTTACCGCGAGGGCAATGCATTTCACGGTTATCTAAGTACGGCTCTGGCTGAGTATGAAATTGCCAAGCATACTTGTCAGTATTCATAGGAATAGACAACGCCGTTGGCATTTTAATAAAAATACTTTTATCACTGCCACCGGTTTCTAGTAGTAACACTTTGTTGCTTGAATCTTCAGATAATCGGTTAGCTAAAACACAACCCGCAGATCCCGCACCAACAATAATATAGTCGTAATGATTACTCATAAAAGGGCGCCTTAAAATGGGCTTTCTATGTCGGCCATACCAACATAAATAGACTTAGTTTGCGTGTAATGATCAAGTGTTTCGATCCCGTTTTCACGGCCAATACCAGATTGCTTATAACCACCAACAGGCATTTCAGCAGGTGAGTTACCATAGGCATTAATCCAACAAATACCGGCTTCTAATTGATGAATTACGCGGTGTGCGCGTTTAATATCACTAGTAAACACGCCTGCAGCTAGGCCTAGGTGAGTACCATTAGCCCGTGCAATTACATCGTCTTCGTCTTCAAAAACGAGTACGCTCATTACTGGGCCGAATATTTCTTCTTTAACGATAGTCATTTCATCGTTGCAATCAATAAACACGGTAGGTGCAACAAAGTAGCCATTAGGCGCAGATTCAGGTGAAAGCGTTGAACCACCGGTAAGCAGTGTTGCGCCTTCTTCAATCCCTTTATTGATATAACTCATCACTAAGTCTTGATGCTTTTTAGAGATGAGCGCACCAAAGTTAGTGTTTAAACCTTGCGGGTCGCCCGCAATAATATTTTTCTCTGTTCGCGTTTTAAGCTCATCAATAAATTGCTGATATATATTTTTATGAACGTAAATGCGTGTACAGTTAGTGCAAATTTCGCCTTGGGTATAAAAGTTACCTAGCATGGCAGCGCTTACTGCTTGCTCTATATTTGCATCATCAAACACAACAAGCGGCGACTTACCGCCAAGCTCCATGGTTACGTCTTTTAATGTACCTGAAGCACTTGCGACTACCTTTTTACCTGTGCCTACTTCGCCAGTGAACGACACTTTGTCAATCTCACTATGTGCAGTTAACCATTGGCCTACTTCACCCGCACCTTGTACTACATTAAATACGCCAGCAGGTACGCCCGCTTCTACAAAAATTTCGGCAAGTTTAATAGCGCCTAGTGGCGTTTCTTCAGATGGTTTAAATATAAATGCGTTGCCAGCAGCAAGGGCTGGGCCTGATTTCCAACATGCTATTTGTAGCGGGTAGTTCCACGCACCAATGCCGGCACAAATCCCTAATGGCTCTTTACGTGTATAGTAAAAGTCTTCGCCTACCATTTGTTGTTGGCCTACTTGCGCAGGGGCTAGGCCTGCAAAGTATTCAATTACATCGGCGCCGGTTTCTATATCAACACAGTTTGCTTCTTGCATTGGCTTACCGGTATCAAGCACTTCTATTAGGGCAAGCTCATCGTTACGTTCGCGAAGTATTGCCACAGCGTTTAATAAAATACGGCTGCGTTCAATAGGGGCCATTTTTGACCACTGTGCAAAACCTTGCTTTGCACTTTCAATGGCTGCGTTTTGAACAAATTCATCGGCAACTTCAACACTGTAAATAACTTCACCTGTTGCAGGGTTAGTTACATCAAAAGTTTCACCGCTTTGGTTAGCAAGAAAATGGCCATTAATAAAATTTTGATAGACTGGTGTGCTCACGCTAGGCTCCATATTGCTTGATGAGTGAATTTACATAGCTTTTTGCTAGAGTTTCACTGTGTTTAAACTGGTTTTTGTCTGATTTACTCAATACTGCTCTCAACCATAGGCCATCAATCATAGCGGCGCTAAGTTCAGCAGCTTGTTTTGCTTGCTCAATAGGCATTAATTGCTTAAATGAGAATGCTAAATTACTTTGCAAGCGTTTACTGTTTACATTTTGCAGTCGGTGAAGTTCGTCATCGTGCATTGATTGCGCCCAAAAGCTCAACCAAGTTTTGGTTGTATCACTGCGCTGTTGTACAAGCGCAAAGTTAGCTTCAACAATAAACATAAGGCGCTGTGTAGCGCTGGTGTTGTTGCACACTTTTTCGATAAGGTCTTTTTTAAGATTAGAAAGCAAATAACGAACAGTTGCTTCTATTAAACCCTGCTTACCACCAAAGTAATGACTAATAATGCCTGACGATAAACCCGCATTTTTACTGATGCTGTTAATAGTGGTTGCTTGTAATCCACGCATCGCCACTGACTCAATTGTCGCGTCAATTAACTGTTGACGCCTGACAGGTTCCATTCCAACTTTAGGCATAATTTTTATTAATTGAACGTTCAATAAAGATAAGCTTAAGGTAATAGCTCTAACAATTCAAGGGTGAAGTAAATAGTCAGATACTAAAATGTAGATGAATTATTAATAAAACCAACAGGAGAAGTACTTAAGCAAATAGATGCAATAGATGGCTAATTACTATTTAAAACAGTGGTTTAAATGTTTTTTTAGAAATGCTTAAGAGTGTAATTATATCTTTACTGCTTGTTATCAAATAAAAGATGAATAAATTTATTTGAGTGGTAATAATTAGAGTACTAATAGTATTTTTTTAATCCAAGTGAGCACAAACACAACAATTACTTAGTGCACTAATAACTTAGGGAAGGTTAGTATTACTAGGGGCGCGGTAAGGCAACTAGCCCTGGCTAAATAATATTAACCACGCTAATTTGGAAATTACCTGAGGCTTTTATCTGGCTTGTATAGATGTTATTTAGTATAAATAATAGCTATTATTGTTCGCTAATCACGCCTTTGAATAGAAGGGGGTAACGTCTTAGGCGATTTCCAATATAGTCGTCAGCTAGTATTTGTTCACAAATAAAATTAACATCATCACTTGCCTCAAATACCCAGTCAAAGCGTTCAATTGCGAGTAAAAACCCCCGTTTTAAATGGCGTTGGCTTCTGTATTGTTCCAGGTTTTCTTGAATGACGGCGAGTTTTGATGGATCTGATTTAAGCGCAGCTATTACCTGATTAATAAAGGCTGTATTGAGCTTGCTGTCGCTGCGCTTTCTTACTTTTCTTGGATACATTATTCCTCGTTAGCAATATTGTGTAATTTTTTTAAGAAATCATCTTTATGTTTATCGTGCTCGTAATCTAGATGATAAGTATTATGAAACCCAAAGCGTAATAGTACGCCACTACCTTGTAAATAAATTGTGTATCCATCTATATCTGAAAATGCAGTAACACCTTGATAATGCTTACCTTCATCGTTCGTTTCTCCGCGTTTTTGTATTCGCTCGTACACGGCAAGTATTTGTTTATTGTCGAGTTCATTTTTCATATATCACACCTTTAATTTAAGATTCAATACGTATTAGATATGAGGGTCGATCAGGTTAAAACAACAGATAAAATTGATTGATAATACTTGGCGATTTACTGTTTATAAATTATGCTCATGGTTCATTTTTTATTGAGCTTTCACCATGATAGACAAGGCGTTACTGCTTAAAACTCGTGAGTTATCAGACCAACTAATTGCACTTCAAACACCTATTCGAATTCTTGATGCAATAAATTGGGATAAACAGATCAAAGAGGAATTTTTTAGGCAAAAGTGTCAAAAAAACCCTCTAATAGATCGTGCATACTACCAACAGCGCGATTTAGGCTTTGTGCCTAGCGAGTTGCGTCAAGCGTTTTCAACATTACACCGAAACATTATTAACCAGTTAGGTCAGTTAAACCCCATTTCTCAATATATGGGTAAAATGTGTGGCGAATATAAAACGGTATTAAGTATGTTGGAGTACCGAGGTACTCCTGAATTTCATGATTTATCAGTTGAGCTTTTTGGTCATCCTAAAGATTTATTCCATGCGGGTGAGCCTTCACTCTCCGAGCTTGCGAATATGCTAGAGCAACCACTGCAAAATTTATTAATGGCCGACATTTTACCCGATGATCCTAAAAATATAGATGCTAGCGACGCGGTGCGAATTTTATCAGAGCAAGTTAATAGTAGTATGCCAGGCATAAATGTAGAGGTTATGTTGAGCGATGGGATTGTAAGCGACGCAGCAGCAGGTGCTAACAATATAAAGCTAAACCAAGATGTTAAATTTTCACAACGTGAATTAGATATATTAGAAGTACATGAAGGGTGGATTCATGTGGGCACGACTCAAAATGGTTTAGCCCAACCTTATTTAACCTGTTTAAGTAAGGGCACACCAAGCTCAACAGTAACACAAGAGGGCTTAGCAGTATTAACTGAAATTATTACTTTAAAATCTACCCCTAGGCGCTTATCAAAATTAGTTAACCGTATTCAAGCGGTTACCAAGGTGATAGATGGGGCTGAGTTTGTAGACATATATAGAGATTACGTAGCTCAAGGAATATCTAAAGACGATAGTTATACGTTGGCTCAGCGTGTATTTAGAGGCAGCACAGCAACAGGATTACCGTTTACTAAAGACATTGCCTACATAAAAGGCTTTGTTTTAGTGTATAACTTAATACGTGTGGCAATTCAGTTAGGGCGAATCGATCAGTTACCGTTGTTATTAGTCGGTAAGTTGTCTATTGATGATTTTAGATTAATTTCCCAGCTTCATGATTTAGGTGTGATTGAAAGCCCTAAGTTTGTTCCCCCGCATTTTAAAGATTTACGCGGACTAGCAACATGGTTGAGTTTTGGGCGCTTTATTGGTGACTTATCTTTTGAACAACTAGAAAACGACTATAAACCCTTGTTTTTATGATGTAGGTATTTTATCTGCATGCTTAAGTTCGTGAGCATAAAAAAGCCCGTAAGGGCTTTTTTTTGTTTTCATCAAATTAGCGTGCGTTAGTGCTTTCAAATATTTTATCAGCTGAAGCTGCAACAAACCCCGTGTAAAGTTCGCCATCGGCTTTCGGGTATCGAATGGCAAATTCATAAAAACAACTAGGGATGCGTAGCTCGCCATCGCTAAAGGTAACGGCGTAATCATCAGCAAGCGTTGATGATTGCTCTAATAGCACTTCTGGTGAGCCTTTTACTTCGCCGCCTGATGTATTAAGCGCAAAGCCTGCATCTTTAAGCGCTTGGTTAACATCGTGAATGTTATCAAACTTGGCAAGCATATTAATATTTACAGTAAAGTGGTTTGCACGGTAGCCCCATGCCGACATCCACGCTGCGTACTCGCTTTCTGCTAATAACTGCTTGTAGGTTTCACCGCTTACTTGCCAATGTGTACCTGAATATAAAAAGTTATCAGCCGTTACAGTACTTTCATCAATTTGATTTACCATATCGGTAACAATAGCTTGTAACTCTGGCGAGCACTTTTCTACTAATAACTCAGAGATAAATACTTTAGGTTGCTTAGGATCGCTGTGTTCGTAGTGTTTAGCATATAGCTTTTTAGCTTCAAAGTGGTATTCGCCGCACTCTGTGTAACCTAACGCTAAAAAGTGTGCTGCTAGTTTTTCAAGGCCTACTTTTTCAATATTGAACGTACGTAACGCAATATGGTCGTTAATTATGTCGTTTTTTTGGGTTGAACCTAAAAGGTCATGAATTTTATCTGCCGATGGAGTAACTGCTAAATAGTTATCCCATAGGTTTTCAAATAATGTATTTACGTTGGTATGCATGTTAAATCCTTAAAAATGGGTATTATTCTATTACTAAGCCAGGTGCTAAAGTTTGCGGTAAATTCACTTTTTCTGATTCAACCGACGCAACAGGGTAAGCGCAGTAATCTGCAGCATAATATGCGCTAGCACGGTGATTTCCACTTGCACCAATACCACCAAACGGGGCAGCACTAGAAGCACCCGTAATAGGGCGGTTCCAATTGACAATGCCAGCACGAATACGCTTTAAAAAGTGGCTGTAATCATCCTCGTTATCGCCAAGTAAGCCTGCTGATAAACCAAAGCTGGTGTTATTAGCCTCTGCTATTGCGCTGTTAAAGTTGTTGTAGCGATACACTTTTATAAGCGGGCCAAAGTGTTCTTCATCGGCCATGTTAGCGATATGTGTAACATCAATAATACCTGGACTTACAAAGCCGGTGCCTGCTTTTAGCTGCTTAAGCTCAACGAGTATTTCGCCGCCGCTTTCAACTAATTCTTTTTGCGCAGCAACCATACCAAGGGCGGCTTTTTCGCTTATCATTGCACCCATAAATGGTTGATCGCCTGCAAAACTGTCGTCAACAACAATATTTTTAGTCGCGCTAATTAGTTTTTCTAAAATGGCATCGCCATTGGTTGAATTCTCAATAAACACGCGGCGGGCACAAGTACAGCGCTGGCCAGAAGTAATAAAGCCAGACTGAATAATATCGTGCACTGCAGCGCTTACATCGGCTACATCTTTAACTATTAATGGGTTATTACCGCCCATTTCAAGTGCTAATATTTTACCTGGGTGGCCTGCAAACTGTTTATGTAATAAATGGCCGGTGTTTGAGCTGCCGGTAAAAAATAAGCCGTCTATGTTTTGATGCGAAGCAAGTGCTTTACCTGTTTCTACTTCACCTTGCACTAGGTTAATGACACCCGCTGGTAATCCTGCTTTTAACCAAAGTGCTAAAGTAAATTCAGCAACGTGAGGTGTAAGCTCAGACGGTTTAAATACCACGGTGTTACCCGCTAAAATAGCCGGTACGATATGGCCATTAGGTAAATGCCCAGGGAAATTATACGGGCCAAATATAGCTACAACGCCGTGTGGTTTATGGCGTATAAAGGCTTTAGCACCCGGCATTGGGTTTTCTATTGTGCCGGTGCGTTCATTATAGGCTTTGATAGAAATGGCTACTTTACCTGTCATAGCGCCTACTTCTGTTCGTGTTTCCCAAAGAGGCTTGCCGGTTTCGCGCGCTATAATGGCTGCAAATTCTTCGCTGTGCTCTTTTAATTGCGCTACAAAGTTTTCAAGTATGGTAATACGCGACTCAATTGGCGTATCGGCCCACTGTACTTGTGCGGCTCTAGCTGCATTAATTGCAGAATCTACTTGCTCGGCATTTGCGCCATTACCTTGCCATACAACTTCGCCGTTACTTGGGTTAACAGAGTTAAAAGCGGGGCCTTGGCCTGTATGCCATTGGTTATTTATAAGGTGTGTGTTCATATTTGTTTTACAGGCGGAAAAAACGCGCTGCATCTCCTTGGGATAGATTAAGGGCATCAGCCACTTCTTGGCTTATTACTAATGTGTGCTTAGCGTGGTTATAGTGGGCGTGCTGGGTAAAGGTTGCTCTAAACCCACTTACACCTTGATTGCAAACGGCTAAAGTATCTGAGCTGTGCTGGCTAATATGTTCCAGCTCGCCAATTGTAATAGGGCATACTTGAGACTCACGAACACTGCGAATATTACCAAGCTTAGCTTCTACCGTTGGCCCTGCATCAAACAAATCAACGTAGCCACGATGCTCAAAACCTTCTTTTTCGAGCAGTTTGAGCGCCGGTTTAGTTTTATCATGCACGTTGCCAATCACTGCTTGGGCTTTTTTACTGAGTAAGTTGACGTAAATAGGGTATTTAGGCATTAATTCACTAATAAACACTTTATCGCCAAGTCCCACTAAGTGATCAGCCTGAGGAAACTCAATACTAAAAAAGTGCTCTTGCAACCATTGCCAAAACGGTGAGTGACCATCTTCGTCGCTTACGCCGCGCATTTCAGCAATCACGGTATCGGCAAAACGTTCGCTATGCTGGGCCATAAATAAAAAGCGTGAGCGTGATAAAAAGCGCCCGGTTAAACCTTTACGGCTGTTTTCGCGCAAAAACAAAGTACATATTTCAGAGCATCCGGTGTAATCGTTACACATGCTTAAAATATCTACGGTGTTATAAACATTAAGTGTAGGCGAGTGGTGTACTGTTTTACCTAAATGGTAATGGTACAGCGGCACCGATAAGCCAACCGCGGCTTCTATGGCGGTAGTACCAATGACTTCACCTGTTTCGCTATCTTCTAAAACAAATAGGTAGCTCTCATCTAACGGCTGATTGATATTTTTAGCAAAGCTTTTTTCGGCACGATCTATTTTTTCTTTTAATTGCTCATCGTCCACCGGAAGTGATGTAAACCCATGGCCTGACTCGATTGCAATTTGCTTAAGTGCGGCAAAATCTGCAGTGGTAATAGGACGTAATACTTGCATTTATTATTTGCTCCAACAGCGCGCCCTAGGGCGCGCTTAATTAAATTAGCCGTTTACTACGTCGCTTACTGCTTTTTCAAAGCGAGCTAGGCCTTCTTTAATGTCTTCAAATGGAATAACTAAAGAAGGGGTAAAACGAATCACATCCATACCTGCTACTAAGTTCATTAAACCATTGTTAGCACTCGCCACTAAAAAGTCGCGTGCACGTCCTGCAAATTGCTCCTTTAATAAAGCACCAATTAATAAACCTTTACCACGCACTTCGCTAAACACGTTGTACTTTTCGTTAATAGCGTTTAAGCCATCGCGAAATAGTTGCTCACGTTCCTTTACGCCATTTAATACATCTTCAGTATTAACAGTATCAAAGGCAGCTTCTGCTACTGCACACGCCAGTGGGTTACCACCATAAGTTGACCCATGCGTCCCTACTTTTAGATGAGCAGCAATGTCTGTTGTTGTGATCATTGCACCGATAGGAAATCCACCACCTAACGCTTTAGCAGTCGTTAAAATATCGGGTACTACACCTAAGCCTTCGTAAGCGTATAAATCGCCAGTGCGGCCAACGCCTGTTTGTACTTCATCAAAAATTAGCAGTGCATTGTGTTTAGTACATAATTCGCGTACTTTTTTAGCAAATTCGTCGGTAGGTGAAATAATGCCGCCTTCACCTTGAAGTGGCTCCATCATCACGGCACATGTTTTATCACTGATAAGTGCTTCAAATGCTGCAATATCGTTGTAATCACAATGCATAATGTCGCCAGGTTTTGGGCCAAAGCCATCAGAGTAAGCAGCTTGTCCACCCACCGTTACAGTAAAAAATGTACGACCGTGAAAACCTTTGTTAAACGCTATAATTTGTGACTTTTCTTCGCCGTGTACGTCAAGTGCGAAGCGACGAGCAAGCTTCAGAGCCGCTTCGTTAGCTTCTGCGCCTGAGTTTGCAAAATACACTTTATCAGCAAATGTAGCTTCAACCATTTTTTGTGCTAAACGCAGGGCAGGCTCGTTAGTCATTACATTTGATAAGTGCCAAATTTTCTCACCTTGCTCTTTAAGTGCATTAACAAGCGCTGGGTGACAGTGGCCTAAACAATTAACGGCGATACCACCTGCAAAATCAATAAACTCATTGTCATTTTGATCCCATACACGTGAGCCTTCGCCTCGCACTGGAATAACAGCAGAAGGGTTGTAGTTTGGCACCATTACATCATTAAATAAGTCTCTTGTTACTTGCATTATGTACACCTAAAAATTGTGAATATTGAATAAAGATTAGCAAAATAAAAACGTTAGCGTTTTCTGAGCTAGGTAATTTTTGTTATTAGTGGTTATTATCGAAGGTTATAGGTTAAATTTGCAGTGCTATTTTGTGAAAATTGATTACAATAAAAGTCAAAATAACGAAATCAATAAGCAATATGATAACTCCACAAGATGAAAAGTTACTTTCTGTCCTTAAAACCAACGCTAGAGCGAGTATTTCTGATTTAGCTAGAATTCTTAATTTATCGCGTTCTACCGTGCAAAGTAGGATGCTTAAATTAGAAGAAACGGGTGTTATTAAAGGCTATAGCGTTGATTACGGCGATGCTTTTTTAAGTAAAATGGTATCGGCGCATGTGTCAATAAAGGTGATTCAAAAGCTTACTACTAAGACGAATATTGAGCTAAAGCAAATTGATGCGATATCACAGCTTTATGCTATAAGTGGTGAGTTTGACTTAATTGCAGTTGTACAAGCACAAAACTTAGAAAAACTCAGCCATTTACTCGATGATATTGGTAATTTAGATGGTGTGGAACGCACAACTTCTTCGGTTATTTTAGAAACCAAGTTTAAACGTTGATGTACTTCCTATGTAAATTTATGTTTTATTGCACTATGGGAGAGCGCGTTTAACAACCACTTTTTTTGCTTTATCAAGTTTTATAAAGTAGGCATTACCACCAATTCCTTTAAACTCCTCGTCGGTGAATACAATTGTATTATCGTCATAAAAAGTGATGGCTTCTTTTTGCGTAACGATGCCTAAATCTATTTTAGACACATCACCAGAGAAAAACTGATCACCTTTAAAGTTCTCAAATAACCAAATACTGGTAGAGTCGAGTAGTACGAGTTTTTTAAGATCTGGGCTTAACGCTGCAGAGGTTATCCAGCACAGTTTTTCCATTGTTGTACAGGTTTTAAAAGATCCTATTAATTGGGCTTTAAAGTTAGCAGCGTGGTCGCCTACTTTGTATAAATTTGTAATGCCATCAAAAGGTTCTGTGCGGTTTTTAGTGAATAAATAAAGGTGGCGACCCAAGGCTACAAACGCTTCTAGATCAAAATTACGATTACTTGGTTTTATTTGATTGCCATCCATTTCAGGGTACGTAAACTTTATTATTTCGGCATTTGTTGTATCGGTTTTGATATCAATTGGATTCTCTATTTTATAAATAGTCAGCCAACGCCTATCATTTTTATTGTTGCCAAAATCACCTAAAAAGAAATGACCAAATTTATTTTGAGTCATGTCTTCCCAATCAATGTTTTTAGCATTAGATACTAAAATCTCTTGCGCAATCGACCCATCTTTATTTAAGCGGTAAAGCTTTGGATCGTCACCCCCATCGTTAATTGCCCACAAGCGATCGCGCTTATCAAATTCAATGCCTGATATTTCTTTGAGTTTAGGGTCGAATGAAATTTCCTTTTTACTGTATAAGGTGTAGATTGAGGAAATAATAAACACTGCGACAACAAAAAAAATGAATGCCGTAGTTAATAAAATGCTTTTTTTCAACATGAAATTTACGATATTTCAGAGCGTTAACTTGATGTGTATTATCACTGATGTGAATACGTAACAAAAGCAGTTTATTGTGTAAGCTCTCTCGTTACTTCAAACCAAATCATCAGTGTAATAAAGGTAAGTATTAAATGGTTAAAATCGCTCCAGTTGGTTTGAAAATTGCTCTGTAATGTATATGCAATTCTTAATGTCTATATTTTACGCTTTACGCACTAATAAAGTGCGATAAGTAAGATTGCCTGCACTGTAATAAAGCGTAAACAAAAGTTTGCTTTACTACGGTTAGCTTAAAGTTTGACTGAATACATTCCCACATCGCCAGCTTAAAAATAGGCCCTGTGGCAATAATTAAATACCTTTTACTGTTTAGTTGGAGCCTACTATGTTGCACAAACGATTTTTTAAAACAAAAGATGAAGCGGAAATCACCTTTGAATTTGCTCACCCAGATGCGCAAGAGGTCTGCTTAATTGGCGAGTTTAACAGCTGGCAGCCCGTGCCAATGAAGCTTAATAAAAAACAAGGTGTGTTTAAATGCAAACAACGCCTTCCTCTTGATCAACAATACCACTTTCGGTATTTAATAAATGGCGAATTTTGGGATAACGATCATAAAGCAGACGCTTATGAGGCTAACAGTTTTGGAACTGAAAATAGTATTGTTAATACCCAACGTATTAATTAAGGCCTGTAAATGAACGAACTTTCGCAGTTGTTTTACTTACACGGTATTGGTTATGAGTTTACTAAATACACAGGCGAGCAGATATTTTTCAGTGAAGATACACGTAAGCGTGCCCTGCAATGTTGTGGTGTTGATACAAACGATCATAACAAAATAGCTCAATTAAATTATAAGCTCGATGTAGAGCCTTGGATGCAGCTCTTACCCAATGTAAGTTTAATTGAGCAAACAGACTGTTATTTAAAAGTGAAAATAGATGACAGACAACTTAGCCAAACTGCATCAGTAAGTGTTGAACAACTGGGAATAGAGTGTGAATTTACTAACCTTGATGATTTAATAATTACAGGCGAATACCACTTTAATGGCGTCCGTTATATTGAAATTACACTGCCTTTACCTTCAATACCAACAGGGTATTACCACGCAGACATTACAGTAGGCGAACAGCACGCAAGTACTGAGATCTGGTCTGTGCCCGAGCGTGTTTTTCAAGTTGAAGATACAAAAAAAACGGGGTTGTCGGTTCAGTTATATACGCTTAAAAATAATGAAAGATTGGGAATTGGCGACTTTTCAGATTTACTCACGCTAGTTGACTTGTGCTGTGAGCACAATATGGATTACATTTTGCTCAATCCTCTGCATTTGTTGTTTTGCGACATGCCTGAGCGTGCAAGCCCATACAGCCCTAATAGTCGAGCGTTACTAAACCCTTTATACATTTCTGTTGATTTGTGCGAAGACAGTAAAAACAATGCTGAATTAGCAAAAATTATGCAAAGTGATGAGGCGACTTCTCTTTTAAATAAAAGCGGACAGTTTATTAATTACGAGGATGTTAGTTGCGTTAAATATAAATTATTTAAAGCACTGTACAACCATTTTGAATTAACAGCCAGTAAGCTTCGTCGTGATGCATTCAATACTTTTTGCGATAAACATCAGCCCACCTTACAAACAATAGATTCACAAACCCCTCTTTTTGATTATTACCTACAGTGGCAAGCGCATCTTCAACTTGGTTTATGTCAAGAGCGATCCAAGAAAGGAGGTATGGCAATAGGTCTGATTAATGATTTAGCTGTTGGGTGCGCTGGCGATGGTGTTGAGTTCAAATCACAACAGTCATTATTCGCCGATAATGCCAGTGTGGGTGCACCGCCTGACCCTTGGGCTGAGGGCGGGCAAGATTGGGGGTTACCGGCTTTAAACCCGCAAAGTTTAGCACACAATAACTACTCATTTTACCGTTCGTTAATTCGTGAAAATATGCAGAATGTAGGCGGGCTAAGAATCGACCATGTTATGGCTATTCGCCGCTTGTGGTGGTGTTTTGAAAATAATGGTCAGCGAGATGGTTGCTATACTTATTACCCCTTTGAACATTTGCTGGCTATTTTGAAAATAGAGTCGCATATTAATCAAAGCATAGTTATAGGTGAAGATTTAGGCATTGTCCCACCAGAAGTAAAACATGCATTATCAAGTAGTGGTATTTTTTCAAACAGTTTGTTTTATTTTGAAAAGCAAAACGATGGTGATTTTTTACCATTACACGAATTACCCTCTCAGTGTTTGTTGATGATTGCAAATCACGATGTACCGCCCTTTACAGGCTGGTGGCAGCACGATGACATAGCTATAAAACAACAATATCATTTAATTGACGACCAGCAATCAACGCAAATTACCAACCAGAGAATCGATGAAAAAACGCGATTGCTTCGTTTTATCAATGCTACAGCTAATCTTACATTAACAATACACAGCGATGCTAAGTCGGTTTACCGTGCGCTTAGCCAGTGTTTAGCTGGCTCAGATTCTCGATTGTTTGCACTACAAATAGATGATTTAGATGAACAGCAATATCCGGTGAATATTCCTGGTACAGACAAAGAATATCCAAATTGGCGACGTGTATTAACACATACATGTGAAGAAATTTTTGCAAACAACGCCACGCTTTTAGCTGCAATCGATTCAATAAGGAAAGGTTAAATGAGCAGTACAGCTTCAAATAGTTCGGCATTACCTAAATATCAAAGCGCTGACTACGATGCCCAAGTTAATGCACTTAACATAGGGCGATTTAAAGACCCATTTAGCTTTTTAGGTGCACATAAAGTAAGTGAATCAAATATAGAAGTACGTGTATATTTACCTGATGCCCAACATGTTTCTTTGTTAATTGACAATCAACTAGTTGAAACGCAAAGATATAAGCACAGTGATTTATTTATAGCCCGTGTAAGTCAGTTGCCTACCTCGCCTTTTTTATGTACAGCCAAATATAGCGACACTTCGACTACGTTTTTTGATGAATATAGTTTTAACAGTGAGCTTGATACTGATGCCATGTATTTATTTAATGAGGGCAGTTTAGAGCATGCCTACTTACACTTTGGCGCGCACTTTACCAACCAGCAAGATGTAGATGGCGTTCGTTTTTGTTTGTGGGCACCTAATGCAGCCAGCGTTTCAATTATTGGTGAGTTTAATTTTTGGCAAGCGAATCGACATTTTATGCGCTTTCACCCTGCCAGTGGTGTGTGGGAGTTATTCATTCCCGAGCTTAAAGCAGACATGTGCTACAAATTTGCCATTACAGCGCAAAGTGGTGAGGTAATAGAAAAAGCAGACCCTTACGCTTTTAAAATGCAACAGGCTCCTGGTACCGCGAGTGTTCTTCAATACAAACCAGAGGCAATAGCGTTAAGTGAACAAGCAATAAGCAATAGGCAAAAGCGTAATCATATAGACGCACCAATCAGTATTTATGAGGTGCACTTAGCGTCGTGGCAGCGAGGTGAAGGTAATCGTTATTTAAGTTATACCGAACTTGCCGACAAACTCGTTAGTTACGCGCTTGAAATGAACTTTACCCACTTACAGCTTATGCCCATAAGTGAATACCCGTTTGACGGTTCATGGGGCTATCAGCCTGTTGGGCTGTTTGCTCCAACCAGTCGTTTTGGCGATTACAACAGCTTTAAATATTTTGTAGAGCAATGCCATAAATATAATGTAGGGATTTTACTTGATTGGGTTCCTGGGCATTTCCCAAGTGATCCCCATGGTTTACACCGATTTGATGGTACACACTTGTATGAACATGCCGATATGCGCCAAGGCTTTCATCCAGATTGGAATACTTATATTTATAATTATGACCGTCCAGAAGTTAAGAGCTTTTTGATTTCTAATGCAATGTATTGGCTTCATCAATTTGGCTTAGATGGTTTAAGAGTAGATGCCGTTGCGTCAATGTTGTACTTAGATTACAGCCGTAAAGAAGGTGAGTGGATACCTAATTGCTATGGCGGTCGCGAAAACCTCGGTGCAATTGAATGCCTCAAACAGGTTAATTTACGCAGTTATAAAAACAACCCTGGCATTATGATGGTGGCAGAAGAGTCGACTGCTTGGCCAGGTGTTACGCAGAGTGTTGAGCATAATGGCCTAGGCTTTGGCTATAAATGGAATATGGGGTGGATGAACGATAGCTTGTTGTATATGCAACGCGATCCACTTTATAAGCAACATCACCATCACGAAATAACGTTTTCGATGGTATATGCATTTAGTGAAAACTTTATTTTACCGCTGAGTCACGATGAAGTTGTTCATGGGAAAGGCGCGCTCATTGAAAAAATGCCGGGCGATGATTGGCAAAAATTCGCAAATTTACGTGCTTATTATGCATTTATGTGGGCACACCCAGGTAAAAAGTTATTATTTATGGGGGGGGAAATAGCTCAACGTGCTGAGTGGGGGCATGATCATTCTATTGATTGGCATTTACTACAACATGAAAGTCATAAAGGTATAAAGCAGACAGTAAAAACGTTAAATGAGGTTTATAAAAATCAACCCGCGCTGTATGAACTTGACTCAAGTGCCGCAGGATTTGATTGGATTGACAACAATAATAACGAACAAAGCATTTTAAGCTTTGTACGTTACGCTAAAAATGCCCATGACTTTGTAGTGGTGATTGCCAACTTTACGCCTATGTCATATCAAGAATATACCTTAGGCGTTCCGAGCAAAGGCGTTTATAAAGTAATAATAAACACAGATGAAAGCGAATTTTTTGGCTCGGGTATTAAAGTATCGCAAAACCAATCAAATACTGTTGTCACTAACGACAATCCTCAACATGGTTTTAACCAAAGCATCACTATTGCTATGGGTGGCTTAACAACAATTTATTTGCAAAAGGTACAAGATGAGTAATCAATTTGAAGTAACTCACGGCCTTGTTGAGCCTCTTGGCTCGAGCTTGCATTTAAATGGTGTTAATTTTTCATTGTACGCGCCAAAAGCGACACAAGCGTATGTGTGTTTATTTGATAAAAGTGGCCACTCTGAAATACTAAAAGTGGCTATGAATATAAATGAAGGTGGTATTTGGAGTATCCATATTGCACCTCTCACCACTGGGGCACTTTATGGGTTTAGGGTTGAGGGTGAATATAACCCTGATACTGGCTCGCTATTTAATGAACATAAATTATTAATTGACCCTTACGCAAAAGATTTATTTGGTGAGTTTACATGGAGTGAACGCCATTATGGCCAAATGCCAATAGGCACCAAAAGTACCGTTAACAATGCCATTGATATACCAAAATCAAAAGTGTCATCAATTGATTCGTATGAACATAAAAAACCGAATCACAGATGGTCTAAAACAGTTATCTATGAATGTCATGTAAAAGGGACTACGTGTCGTCATCCTCAAATACCTAAGGCACTGCAAGGCAAATTTTTAGGATTGAGCCACCCGCATTTTATTGACCATATAAAAAGTTTTGGTGTAACAGCAATAGAGCTACTCCCTGTGCATGCTTTCATTAGCGAGCAATTTTTAACAGGCAAAGGCCTACAAAATTATTGGGGATACAACACGCTTAACTTTTTCACTCCTCACAAAGACTATTTGGTAAACGACGATATTAACGAGTTTAAACAGATGGTTAAGGAGCTTCATGCTGCAGATATTGAAGTTATTTTAGATGTTGTTTACAACCATACAGCTGAAGCGGGTACTGATGGTCCCATATTGTCATTGCGCGGCTTAGACAACCTTGCTTATTACCGCACAGTAGAAGCTCAACTCAATGTATACATAAACGATACGGGGTGTGGTAACACCATTAATATAGATCACCCAAAAACGTTGCAGTTAGTGCTCGATAGCTTGCGATATTGGGTTGAAGTAATGGGTGTTGATGGCTTTAGATTTGATTTAGCAACAATACTGGGCCGCTCAAAGGCTGGGTTTAGTTCAGCGCATACGTTTTTACAAACTATTGCTCAAGACCCTGTTTTAAATAAGGTAAAGTTAATTAGCGAACCATGGGATATTGGCCCTGGTGGGTATCAACTTGGGGCTTTTCCTCCACCTTGGCGAGAGTGGAATGACCAATACCGAGATGTAATTCGTCGTTTTTGGAAAGGCGATGAAGGGATTATAGCCAACGTGGCTAAACGCTTACATGGCTCGTTTGATATATTTGAGCATAGCCATCGAGGCCCATTAAATAGTATTAATTTTATAACCAGCCATGATGGATTTACGCTTGCAGATTTAGTGAGTTACGAGCATAAACACAATGAAGCTAATGGCGAGAATAACAGAGATGGCCACAGTGCTAATTACTCATTTAATTGCGGGGCAGAAGGCTTTAGCACTGATGAGAAAATAGCCGCATTAAGATTACAACAACAAAAAAACTTTTTACTTACATTAATCCTTTCTAAAGGCGTGCCTATGATTGCTGCTGGCAGCGAAATGGCACATTCTCAAGGAGGCAATAACAATGCATATTGTCAAAATAATCGCACGAGTTGGCTTGCATGGAAAGACTCACAGCTGAATCATTCTTTAACGCGTTTTATAGACGATGCCCTTAAAATTAGACGTGCACATAGTGCGTTTAAACACAGTGTGTTTTTAGACGATATAGATGAACGTTTCACAGTGAAATGGTTTACCGAAACAGGTGACACTATGACAGATTCGCATTGGCATGAGAATTCGCGTCAATTTTTAATGTATAGCTTACTAGATAAGCAAAATAAACACGCATTACTTATTGTATTCAACGCTAATAAAAAACCAGTCAGTTGTCAGTTGCCTCCATCACCTATTAATGCGCAGTGGCAAATGGTTTTATCAAGTGTAAATAATGCATCTTTAACAACTCACCAAGATGCACCCGTTGAAATTTCTGCACAAAGTAGTTGGGTTTTTAGTGCTAACTTAGAGGACGTAGCTAATGGCTAAGCAAGTTGAACAAGTATGTGTTGTAAAGGGGTGGCAAGAAGGCCCAGTAATAGACGAAAGCACCCTTAAAGATGATTTAACGCGCCACTTTTATTACACCCTAGGGCGAGACAAAGTCGGAGAGTCGCAGCTGTATTTGTACCATGCATTAGCATTGACGATCCGCGATCGTTTAGTGGCACGGTGTCGAGAAACGAATAAAAAAATCAAACAGCAAAAAAGCAGAAAAACAAGTTACCTTTCACTTGAGTTTTTAATGGGGCGTGCTCTTGGCAATGCGGTATTAAATCTTGATTTAGAGGATCAAGTGTCATCGGCACTACAAGAATATTGTACCGAAATTGAAACGGTCGAAGACGCAGAGCACGATGCAGGCCTTGGTAATGGTGGCTTAGGGCGCTTAGCTGCGTGTTTTTTAGATAGCTGTGCAAGTTTAGCTTTACCCGTTGTGGGTTACGGCATTAGATACGAATACGGAATGTTCAACCAATCAATTAGTGATGGTAATCAAATAGAGCAACCCGATAATTGGCTTCGTGAGGGTCACCCTTGGGAGCTAAGTGCTCCCGAGCATTCTAAGCGCATTAAGTTCGGTGGTTATGTAAATAGTTATACTGATAAACAAGGTAGGGAACACCGCCAGTGGGTTAGTAGCCATGATGTGTTAGCAGTGCCTTACGATGTGCCCATTCCTGGTTATAAAAACAATATTGTAAACACGCTACGCTTATGGAAGTCTGAAGCGACCGACGAATTTAACCTAACTGAATTTAACGCGGGTAGTTATTCAGAAGCCGTTGCACAAAAAAACTTAGCCGAACAAATCACTATGGTACTTTACCCTAACGACAGCAGTGAAAATGGTAAAGAGCTACGACTTCGCCAACAATACTTTTTATCATCAGCGAGTATTCAAGACATTGTTGATCAGTGGGTGAGTGATCATGGTGAAAGCTTTACTGATTTTGCCGATTACCATGTTTTTCAATTAAACGATACTCATCCAAGTATTGCAGTGGCAGAGCTTATGCGAGTATTAGTTGATGATTACGAGCTCGACTGGGATGATGCATGGCAAATAACCACAAAAACAATGGCCTACACAAATCATACATTATTGCCAGAGGCGTTAGAGAAATGGTCAGTTTCATTATTTTCAAAATTGTTACCCCGTATTTTAGAAATAGTATTTGAGATAAACGCACGCTTTCTAGCTGAAGTTGCACAGCATTGGCCTGGTGATGTTAATAAACAGCGAGAGCTATCACTAATAGAGGAAGGTGGCGAACCGCAAATTCGCATGGCTTATTTAGCCATTGTAGGGAGCTATTCAGTTAATGGTGTTGCTGCACTGCATACAGAGCTATTAAAAGCGGGTTTATTTAAAGAGTTTTATACACTTTGGCCTAACAAGTTTAATAACAAAACCAATGGGGTTACACCTCGCCGTTGGCTTGCCCATTGTAACCCTACATTGAGTGAATTGATTAGTGATAAAATAGGCAGCGATTGGGTACGTGACTTTGCCCAAATAAACCAGCTACGTCGTTTTTATGATGACACATCATTTCAAGCACAGTGGCAAAAAGCCAAAGTAACAAACAAACAACGTTTAGTTGATTTAGTTAAAGAGCGCTGTGGTGTAGAGTTTGATGTATCCATGATGTTTGATGTACAAGTTAAACGGATTCATGAATACAAGCGGCAGTTACTAAATATACTCCATGTTATCCATTTATATGACCGCATTCGTCGTGGTGATACACAAGGATTAGTGCCACGTTGTGTTTTACTCGGTGGTAAGGCTGCACCGGGTTACTACATGGCTAAAAAAATAATTAAGCTAATCAATAATGTGGCAGATGTGATCAATAAAGATCCACAAGCGTCATCGTATTTACGCGTGGCTTTTTTACCTAATTACAATGTGACAGCCATGGAAGTTATTTGTCCAGCTACTGATTTGTCTGAGCAAGTTTCAACCGCCGGTAAAGAAGCTTCAGGCACCGGTAATATGAAGTTCATGATGAATGGTGCATTAACTATTGGCACGTTAGATGGCGCCAATATCGAAATTAGAGATGCCGTTGGTGCCGATAATTTCTTCTTATTTGGTGCAGAGGCACATCAGATTGATGATATTAAATCGCGTTATAACCCCGCACATTTAATTGAACAAAATAGCGACTTAGCCAATGTTATGCACTTGCTAGAAAGCGGGCACTTTAATTTATTTGAACCTTGCCTATTTGACGATGTAATTAATGCAATTAAGAGCCCACACGATCCATGGCTTGTTGCACACGATTTCGAAAGCTACGTATCTGCACAAAAGCAAGTAGATAAAGCCTATGCTGATCAAGCTTATTGGACGCAAATGAGTATTTTAAATACCGCTGCCAGTGGCATATTTTCAAGTGATAGGACCATAAGCCAATACAGTGACGACATTTGGCATTTAACCCCACTCAATACTAGTGACACTGACTCAACGACAACTACCAGTAAAGCCACTAAAAGTTAGATAAATGGAGAGAATAGTATGCCTAATTATGCAAATCGCTACATAAGTAGCCTAACTAGAGAAACGTATGCGTTAATACTGGCTGGTGGTCGTGGTTCTCGCCTGCACGAATTGACCGACTGGCGTGCAAAACCAGCCGTTTACTTTGGTGGTAAACACAGAATTATTGATTTTCCTTTGTCTAACTGTATCAACTCGGGTGTTAGGCGTGTGGGTATAGCAACACAGTATAAATCTCACTCACTTATTCGCCACGTAAATCGAGCTTGGGGGCACTTTAAAAAGGAATTAGGTGAATCGGTTGAAATATTACCTGCATCACAACGCCATGGTGATGAATGGTATTGCGGCACCGCCGATGCTGTTTTTCAAAATATGGATATTATTCGTCATGAGTTACCTAAATATGTAATGATTTTATCAGGTGACCACGTTTATCGTATGGATTATGGTGCATTGCTTGCTGAGCATGTTCAAAAAGGGGCCGATATGACCGTGTGTTGTATTGAAGTACCTGTTGAAGAAGCTGCAGATACCTTTGGTGTAATGACAGTAGATGAAGAAAGCCGTGTTTGTCGTTTCGATGAAAAGCCAGCTATGCCAAGCTCAGTGCCAGGCAAGCCGGGTACATGCTTAGCATCAATGGGTAACTACATATTTAATACTGAGTTCTTATTTGAGCAACTTAAGAAAGATGCTGAAAATGAAGGCTCAGGACGTGATTTTGGGCATGACATAATCCCCGCTATTATTGAAGAGCATAACGTTTTTGCATTCCCATTCAGAGACCCTCAACAGGAAGGTCAGCCATATTGGCGCGATGTAGGAACACTCGACTCATTTTGGGAGGCTAACATGGAGCTTGTTATGCCTGAGCCTCAACTTGATCTGTACGATCCAGCGTGGCCAATTTGGACATACCAAGAGCAATTACCCCCAGCTAAATTTATATTTGATGATGACGATAGGCGAGGAATGGCCCTTGATTCAACAGTTTCTGGAGGGTGTATTATTTCGGGGTCGGCAGTAAGAAAATCATTGTTATTTTCTAACGTGCATGTGCGCTCGTTTTGTGAAATTGAACAATCGGTTATTTTACCGGGTGCTATTATTAACCGCGGATGTAAAATTAAACGTGCAATAATAGACAGAAGTTGTGAAATACCTGCAGGGCTTGAAATAGGTTTTGACCGTAAAGCAGATGAAGAAAATGGTTTTAGGGTATCAAAAAAAGGCATTGTACTTGTTACCCGCGACATGCTTAGTGAACTTGCTAAAAAGTTAGAGCGTCAAACACAAGAAAATAAGAAACTAGCTTAATACAGAGTTAGGCAAAACAAGCTTGCCCTAAAGCGGGTGAGCTTATTAAAACAAAGGAAGTAGTAAATTAATGCATGTATTAATGGTTGCAGCAGAGAACGATGCGTTACCTGGCGCTAAAGTAGGCGGTGTAGCAGATGTAGTCCGTGATGCCCCGAAGGCTCTTGCAAAGCATAGCGTATCGGTTGATGTGGTGATCCCAGACTATGGATTTGAGCCATTAAATAGGCATTACATAGGTGAAGTAACCGTTGCGTTTAATGCTCAATCTCATGTAATGACCTTGTTTAAAGTGGATCAAACAAAAAATAACATAACTCAATTTGTAATAAGCCATCCAATGTTTAGTGAATCGGGTAGCGTTTATTGTAATGATGCACCGGGTAGGCCATTTGCAACCGATGCAACAAAGTTTGCGCTTTTTAATGCGGCTGTTTGCGAAGCATTACTGCAAGGACTACTTAAACGCCCTAGTACACTGCATTTACATGACTGGCATAGCGCATGCGTTTCTGTTTTACTTAAGTTTGAGCCGCGTTACAGTGCTTTACACGATATACATTTAGCGTACACAGTACACAATTTAGCACTACAAGGAATAAGGCCTTTTAAGCACGATGAATCGAGCTTAGAAGCTTGGTTTCCATCATTAAGTTACAACGGGCAACACTTGTGCGACCCAAGGTATGCAAATTGTTTTAACCCAATGCGTAGCGCCATTAATTTAGCAGACAAAATTCATTTAGTGTCACCTACCTACAGCCAAGAAGTGCTTAAACCCAGTAATTACAATGATGGCTTTTTTGGTGGTGAGGGGCTTGAACAAGACCTACAAAATGCAGCCGATCAAGGTAAAGTGGTCGGCATTTTGAATGGCTGTGAATACCCTGCATTGGAAGTTGCAAATGCAGTTATGGACGACTTGTACAACGAGGCAGAAAAAAGCTTATTTGCTTGGATGAGCAACAGCGAACAACTTGAAAGCGTTCACTACATTGCGCACCAACGATTAAAGCAATTTAAAGCGACACCAAATAATGGGCCAATTGTTACAAGCGTAGGTAGACTCACAGAACAAAAAGTATTGTTATTATGTCAGCCACTAAATGGTGAACTTGCGATAGACGCAGTATGTAATAGTATTAATAAACAGGGGGGGCGTTTAATCATATTAGGCTCTGGCGATAAAGCGCTAGAAGCATTGTTTACAAAAGCCATGGCACGTAACGAAAATTTACTTTTTTTAAAAGGTTATGCGCAAAGAGTAGGTGATTTAATGTATCAATTAGGTGATTTATTTTTAATGCCTAGTTCGTTTGAGCCTTGCGGAATAAGCCAAATGCTGGCTATGCGCGCAGGCCAACCTTGTTTGGTACATAGTGTTGGCGGATTAAAAGATACGGTAAAACACAATAAAAATGGGTTCAGTTTTAATGGTGCAACATTAAGTGAGCAAACACATACTTTGCTTTCATGTTTAACCGAAACGCTAGCATTTTATAAACAACATCCCAAAAAATGGCAGCAAATAAAATCTAATGCTAAAGCAGTACGCTTTTCGTGGTCTCAGGTTGCAAGTGATTACATTTCAACTCTGTACCGATAAAGTTTGTTTAATTTAACTTAAGCGCAGTGACATTTTAGATTATTTACGCTATTAATAACTTGGTATTAATGGAATGAAATAAAGTAGGTAAAGTGTCTGTATTTGTTGCAAGGCAAGCAATTTTCAATCGGCGTCAAAAAGTAGTTGCTTACGAGCTACTTTTTAGGGACAGTCCTAAAAACTTTTTTCCTGATATAGCCGAAGGGCAGGCAACTGCGCGGCTTATTATGGAAAATCAACTTAACTTGGGCACACGCCATATCACCTCTGGTAAAAAAGCACTCATCAACATTGGGCCTGAATCTTTAGAGCTTGACCTATGTGCCTTTTTACCGTGCCAAGACGTTGTAATAGAGCTTCTTGAAAGCATAGAGCCCACTGATACAAATTACGAGTTATGCCGAGATCTCTTTCATAGTAATTTTAATTTAGCCCTTGATGACTTTGTTTACAAACCGCAATGGGATCGCTTTTTAAAGCTGGTTAAACTCATAAAATTTGATATAACCATAACCCCATTAAACGATATTCACCCTATTATAAAAAAGCTCAAAGATCACAAACAAATTAAGTTGTTGGCCGAAAAAATAGAAACTCAGGAAGAATACGAAGTTGCCGCTGGCATGGGCTTTGATTACTTTCAAGGTTACTTTTTTGCAAAACCCACCATGATGAAGCATAACGACATTGATTATAACTACGGGTTAGTCGTTGCAATATATGCTGAAATAATGGGCCCGAATCCAGATTTAACCAAAATAGCAGCGTTGTTTGAGTTGGATGCCGCACTGGCTTATAAATTACTACGTTTAATTAACAGCGGCGTATTTCCTATACAAAGTAAAATAGCCTCCTTAAAGCAAGCATTGGTTTATTTGGGCCAGGAGCGGTTAAAAAAGTTTGTTAGTTTAATTGTGACCGCTCACACAGCTGGTAAAAAGCCTGCAGAGCTAATGCAAGTGTGCGTCGTACGTGCGCGCTTTTGTGAATTGATTGCTAAAAAAGTGGCCAAGCATCAGTCAGGAGAGGCGTTTTTAACCGGCTTATTTTCGCTCCTTGATGCTGTTTTAGATCAACCAATGAGCTTGCTTGTTGAAAAATTACCTTTTCAGGATGATATAAAAGCAGCCTTGCTCGAAGAAAAAAACACACTGTATTACATTTTAAAAGTTGTTAAAGCATACGAAACCGGCAGCTGGTGGGCACTCGAACAAGCTGTTATATTTTTAAATATACAAAGTGATATACTACCAGAGCTTTACCAGAAGTCGGTTGACTGGGCCGACAGCTATAAAAATAATATTTAACGGAAAATAGCTTTAATGCGTAATTATAATATGGACTTTATTCGCGGCATTGCCGTGCTTGGCTTAGTGTTTATGAATGGCTATGCCTTTGGTTTTATGGAATTCGGTTATGTGCCTTTAACTATCCCCCCTGTAAGCGACACCCTCATTGAATACTTGAATATACTGTTTATAGAAGGCCGATTTAGAACGCTGTTTAGCTTACTTTTTGGCGCAGGTTTGTATATTCAATGGCAGCGTTTTAAATCATCTGTGCAAATAAAAAGTAGATTATATTGGCTCATAATTTTTGGTCTAATACATGGCTTTTTACTTTGGGCTGGTGATATTTTGTTTGTTTATGGAGTGTCTGGCTGGTTTATTATTAAATATCTAGACACCGACAACCCTAAGCTATTGCAAAGAGGGCTCGAGTTTACTGGGCTCTCGGCGGTGGTTACGTTTTTAGTGTTGTTCACTATTCCTGACGATCAGAGCTTTCGTGATTCTGCCGAGTTTATCGAGTTATTTAGCCCCCATTACAGTGACTATTTTAGTGAAAATCTTTATATAAATATTCTTATGCTAATAACAGTGCCGTTAATGACGATGTGGATGTGCGTTGGAATCATGCTAATTGGCATTTACGCGTTTAAAGAGGGAATATTTAACAAAGGTCTATCAAATCAGCAGTTGTGGGTGTGTGCCTTAGGTGTACTTATATTTTGTAGTATACGACTAAGCACATCAACGCTTACTGGTGGTTTGGGTATGAGTTTACAAGAAATTTCTAACATGTTCGCTGCTCTGTGTATGGCTGGGCTTTATATTCATGTAATTGTTAAGTTTTGTAATAATAGCCCACAGTTTGGCAAACTAATACAGCAGGCGGGTCGCATGGCATTCACACTGTATATAAGCCAAACAGTTATGCAATTGCTTATTTATAGAGTGTTATTTCCAGAGTGGATACTTAGCTTTAATAGAATAGATTACTGGTTAGTTGCTGGCAGCTTAGTTGCTGTGCAGTTATTATTTACGTTATTTTATAGTCGTTATTTTAAACAAGGGCCGCTTGAAGTGCTGTGGCGCAAATTAACCGACATTAAATCGGCGGCATAACTCGCATTTTTAGGTGGTTTGGGTATACACTAGCGACCCTAAAAAATTAATACTATTAAGTGATATGACCGAATTAAAACGTTTAAATAAATTTATTAGTGAAACAGGTTTTTGTTCACGCCGTGAAGCCGATAAATATATTGAGCAAGGTCGTGTGTCAGTTAATGGTAATGCGCCAGAAATGGGCGTGAAGGTTGCAGCAACCGATGTAGTATTGGTCGATGGTAAACCATTAAAAACGCCACCTAAACGCGTTTATATTGCTTACAATAAACCGGTGGGTATTACATGTACAACCGAACGTAAAATCCAAAGCAATATTGTTAAAGCGGTTAATTATCCCGACCGTATATTTCCAATTGGGCGCCTAGATAGACCCTCTGAAGGGTTAATATTTTTAACAAACGAGGGCGACATTGTTAATAAAATTTTGCGTGCGGGTAATAACCACGAAAAAGAATACGTCGTCACCGTAGACAAGCCCCTTAATAGCCAATTTGTATCTAAAATGTCCAACGGCATTCCTATTTTAGATACTGTCACTAAAAAGTGTAAGGTTACACAAACAGCCCCTAAAGAATTTAAGATCATTTTAACTCAGGGGTTAAATCGCCAAATTCGTAGAATGTGCGAGTATTTAGGTTACGAGGTGGTGACTTTAAAGCGTACTCGTATTATGAATGTAACATTAAAAGGGTTAAAAGTGGGTCAATGGCGTCATTTATCCGATGTTGAAATGGCGCAAATAAACGACTCAATTGCTGACTCAGGCAAAACCCAAGAGCACTCGTTAGATACTAACAAGCAAGTTGATAAAAATGCTGCTATATCACCTAAGCGCGACTTTCAAGGTGAAAACCCTCGTCGTAATAAGCAAAAAGAGCGAGGCGATGAGCAAAAAAATAATCGAACTAATGCACCTTATCAAAAGCGATCTACAACCTATGTTGGTAAACCAAAAACGGCAAAAGCAAATAGTGCATCTAGCAATAAAGCAGGCGCACGCACTAAGCTAAGTTTAAAAAAATAAGCTAAGCAATTACCACTGTATTTATTTAAGTTATAAAAAATGCCACAGTTTACGCTGTGGCATTTTTATTTAGTTAAACACTCAATATGTCTTTATTTACGTGGTTGGTATTCAATTCTAAAAATCATAGTATATAAAACAGGCACTACTATTAATGTAAGTATGGTCGCAAAGCCTAAACCAAACATAATTGTGACCGCCATAGATTGAAAGAACACATCAAACAGCAAAGGGATCATACCGAGTATTGTAGTGATTGCAGCCATTGCTACAGGCCGCACACGGCTCACCCCAGAATCAAAAACCGCTTGGTAAGGTGAGCTGCCCGCTTTTAGCTCAAGGTTTATTTGGTCGACTAATACAATGCCATTTTTAATGAGCATACCACTTAAGCTTAATAACCCAAGTAGGCCCATAAAACTAAACGGCGCGTTCATTGCTAATAAACCGGCACTTACACCAATAATTGCCAGTGGAACTGTGGCCCAAATTACAAGAGGCTGCTTTAATGAGTTAAACAGTAAAACCGTAATAGCAAACATAGCTAAGTAGCCAAGCGGCAAAGACCCAAATATAGCTTTTTGAGCTTTGCTAGAAGATTCATATTCGCCGCCCCATTCTAATGAGTACCCATGAGGTAGCTCTATAGATTCAACAGGGCCTCGTACTCGGGCAAACAATTTAGCGGCTGTTTCATCTCCCAGCACATTTTGGTCGGCCATTACCGTTATTGTTCGCTTTCTATCGCGACGCATTATTAGGCTGTCTTCCCATTCAACGATAAACTCATCTACCACTTGAGTTACTGGTACAAATACACCTAAAACAGGGCTGTATATTTGTAAATCATGAACGCTATCTACATTAAGACGCTCATTAGCAGGGGAGCGCGCAATAATTGGCAGTAATTGAGTACCATCGCGATATACGCCCACCTGTTTACCCGACAAGCTTGTAAGCAGCACATCATCCAGATCTGATTTACTTATGCCTAAGCGTCGAGCCTTTTGCTCGTTAAACTGTGGGCGAATCATTTTGGTTCGCGCACGCCAATCATTACGAATATTAAATGCGCCGTCATCTTGAGCCATAAGCTTTTCAGCTTCAGCTGCGAGCTTTCTAAGAATGACAGGGTCAGGGCCTGTAAAACGGGCTTCTATTTTTGCATCAGTAGAAGGCCCAATTTCCATAGGCTTTATTTTTAGTTGAGCTGATAACGGTGTATTTTGAGAATAATCACGGACCTTTTGCATAACAACTGCAACTGCTTCGCGGTCTTTTACTCTTATAATAAGTTGTCCATACGACGAGTAAGACTTTTGAGGCGCATAAGTAAGCATAAAGCGCGGCGCACCTTGCCCGGTTGTACTTGTTACTTCTTCTACAAGTTCTTCTTTTTGCAAATAGTTTTCAAGCTTCTTTATGCCATCTAGTGTGGCACGAATATCCGAACCTTGTTGTTGCCAGTAATCTACGTAAAACATAGGTGTGTTAGATGCAGGGAAAAACGACTGCTTAACCGAACCAAAACCCACTACGGCACTGCACAGTAATACAACCATGAGGATCATTGTTGACTTACGATAGTGCATTGCTAAATCTAATAGCGCTTTATAGCCTGTAAAAATAAACCCTTGGTATGGGTCGTTATCTGAATCGTCTTCAGTGTTTTTATCTTTTTTAAATTCATTTTCTGAAAACATAAGGTTTGCAAAAAATGGAGTTAAAGTAATGGCGGTTATCCAGCTAAGTAACAGCGATATAAACAACACCCAAAACAAGCTGCCCGCAAACTCACCGGTTGCGTCAGAGCTTAAACCAATTGGCGCAAACGCAGTAATACCAATAATAGTTGCACCTAACAATGGCCATTTAGTTTGCTCCACAATGTTAACTGCGGCTTTGAGTTTGGTTTGGCCACGTTTTAGGTTAATTAAAATTCCTTCTGTAACCACTATGGCGTTATCTACCAGCATACCAAGGGCTATAATAAGCGCACCTAACGATATACGTTGTAAGTCTATGGCAAACAACTTCATAAAAATGAAGGTGCCTAAAACCGTTAGTAATAAAATACCGCCTATTAAAATGCCGCTTTTAAGGCCCATAAAAATAAGGAGTACCACAATTACTATCGCAATGGCTTCTAGCAGGCTAACAATAAAACCGTCTACCGAGGTTTCTACTTCTTTTGGCTGGTTGTATACAGCATTCACGTCAATACCATGCGGGCGCTGGTACTCAAGTTTTGCTAAGTGAGCATCAATACGTTTACCTACATCAACCACATTAACGCCATTCATAAACGATACGCCAATTAATAGCGCTTGCTCAGAGTTATATCTAATTACATTAGTGGGTACTTCAGCGTACTCTCTAAATACTTCGGCAACATCACCTAAATAAATAAGCTCGCTCGCACCCGGTTTAGAAATCAGCAGAGTTTCAAGTTCTTTAACATCTTTAAATTCGCCGGTAGGATGAAAACGAATCGACTCATCGCCCACTCTAATCTTACCTGCGTTAGACACCGTGTTTTGAGATTGTAACAAAGCAAATATATGGCTAGGTGCAATACCAAGTTGGGCTAATTTACGGGTAGATATCTCTACCATTACTTGCGGCTGTTGCTCACCTGCAATCGTTACCTTGCTTACCCCTTTAACTAATACCAGTTCACGCTTTAAATAGTCAGTGTAGTCTTTTAGTTCATCGTAAGAGTAGCCGTCACCTACAACAGAATATAAAACACCATATACATCGCCAAAGTCATCTAAAATTGTGCTTGGGTAAACACCACTGGGTAAAGACGGAGAAAGATCGTTTATTTTACGACGCATTTCATCCCAAATTTGGCGAAGTTGCTCTTTTCGATAAGTGCTCTTCATTTCCACGGCGATTTGCGACTTCCCGTTGGATGAAATAGAAGTCACGTGGTCAACATAGGGTAACTGTTGAATTGCATTTTCGAGTGGAAAAGTAACTTCTTCCTCGACTTGCTGCGGTGATGCGCCAGGGTACATGGTAATAACCATGGCCTGTTTAAGTGTAAATTCAGGGTCTTCTAACTGGCCTAAATCAAAATACGATACGCTACCACCAATTAAAAGCAGCAGGGCAAACATCCAACTAATTACTTTTTTCTTTATAGAAAATTGTGCAAAGCTCATAATTATAAGCCTCGCTCTTTATTCCATGGACGAACTTTCATGCCTTCTTCAATCGAGTGAACACCCGCAGACACCACAATTTGGCCCTCTTTAATACCGCTAAGTACCTCTATGCCATCATGGTGTAATTGGCCAACTTCAACAGCTTGCTTATGGACTTGGCCGGTATTTTCATCATAAAGCCAAACATAGGCATTATTTTTAATTGCTTCTTGAGGATCAGAAAAAACCGATTCAATAGGGAGTATTGTGTAAGCAACCTGCGAACGTGTCACTTTACTTAAATCAATTAAAACGCGGCCAGTCATACCTGCTAGTAAGTTAAAGTCATCAGGCACGGGTAACGAAAACACCACTTTATAGGTCAGTGTTGCTGGGTCGGCTTGGGTGTCCCATTCTTTAATATCGAGCGAGTATTCTTTATCTTCAAAGCCATCAAATTTAACAGTAGGGTGGTAATCAGTGCCTTTTTTGAATCGTGCCACTATTTTTTCAGGAACCTGAATTTCTACGTCCATTAAATCGCGCGTTTCTAGGCGCAAAATATTTTGTTTAGCTTGAATATTTTCAAAATTCTTTACAAACACTTTGGCAACAGTGCCCGCAAAAGGGGCTCGCAGTTCACTGTATTCTAGGTTGGTTTCAGCAATTTTAAATGCCGACTCAGCTATTTGCATATTGGCGGTTGCTTGGTCGAGTTCAGATTGGCTGGTAATTTTTTTCTCGAATAATTGTTCAATTCGTCTCAGTTGCGATTTTGCCAGTTCGTAACGTGCTTTACGTTCATCAAACTGGAGCTGAAAATCTTCAGGGTCTAATTTGGCTAGTAAATCGCCTTTTTCAACGTGTTCACCAGCAAGAACCGGAAACTCTATAAGTTCTCCGTTTACCCTAAATGCAAGGTAAGATCCTTGGTTGGCAACCACCTCAGCAGGGAAACTGCGAATATTAATTTGAGAGTCATGACCAATATTGAACAGCTTAACAGGGCGAATGGGCTCTTCTTTAACTTGTTGTTCTGGTTCAGAACAGGCAATTAAGCTAAGTAGGGTCGTTGTTAGTAAACATAGACGAAAGAGTTTCATGTCTTCTCCGTTGCAATATTGGCAAAATAATTAAGTGCAGGATACGCTGCAAACATATAAAATAAAATTCATTAAATTTTAGAGACTCAATAAGTTTTACTTATAATGTTTTGAGGCGGTATATGAAGCTGAATCAATTAGTAATATTAGATGCCATAGTGCAAAGCGCAAGTTTGAGCGGTGCTGCACAAAAGCTTCATAAAACACAGCCCGCGCTAACGTTGGCTATAAAAAACTTAGAAGCGCAAATAGGCTTTGAGCTGCTAGATAGAACTAAGTACCGGTTACAGCTTACTGAAAAAGGACGTATTTTTCATCGTGAGGCACAACAGTTACTGCATGCAAATGACGAGCTTGCCAAACTCGCAGAAGAGCTTTCGTTAGGAAATGAACCCCAATATCGGATTTGTTACGAACAGCTCTGCCATAAACAAAGTTATAACAAGATCATAAGTAATACTTTTAGGCAGTTTACGAGTACAGAGTTTTGTATTACCAGTGGTAAACGGTTTGTATCGTTAGAACAAGTTAATAGTGGGCAAGCAGAGCTAGGTATTGGCCCCTGGTTTGATTTATTTCATGCTACAGGTGACTTAGAAAGCGTACCCATAGGTAAGCTCGACATTGGTATAGTAAGTGCTAAAGGGTTATTACCCCAACAGTTAACATACACACAATTACAAACCTATCCGTGTTTAGCTATGTTTGAAAGCGATTTAAGCATAGACAGCGATAGGCTATCTTACTCTAAAGGTTCTGCAATGATGAAAATAGACGACGTAGCAACTTTAAAGTCGTTTTTACTTTCAGGGGCCGGATGGGCAATGATGAGCCTAGAGCATTGCAAACCTGAAATAGAAGCAGGCTTATTACAAGAAATCCATATTACAGACCGCGAACATAAATTTAGCGCACAAATAAGAGCGTTTAGGCAACATGCTATTCATCATGGCCCTGTGGCACGCACTGTATGGGAGCAATTTAAACAACTAAGCAAGGCCTACGCTGATAAAAATGGATATTGAAAAAGAAACCCTTATTTATACCGTAATAGCCGCAATCCCAGCAGGAAAAGTAGCAAGCTATGGTCAAGTCGCTGCGTTGGCTGGATTTCCGCAAAACTCACGTTTAGTTGGGCGTTTATTAAAAATAATGCCAAGTGATTCGGTTATTCCATGGCATCGTGTTGTAAACAGCCAAGGTAAAATAGCGTTCCCTGTAGGCAGTAACAAGTACCAAGAACAGCGTCAAAAGTTATTATCAGAAGGTGTGCTTTTTAAAAACGACAAAGTAAATATGCGTGAGTGCAGGTGGCAGTAAAGTTACTATTGCAAGTCCGATAAATTAGTGCCACTCGACACAGTAAAATACCTACTAGATATTTTTTTGCTAAGTACTTAGTATAAACAGATGAATACCTAGACATAATGACTCCTACACGGTGTTAGCCTCCGCTTTTCGTGGGTTAGCTTAATTCAAAGCCAGAGCCATAATTAGTTTGTCAATTAACTAAACAGCAGAGGCTAACATGAATAAACATAGCATACTTTTTATCGGTCTTGATACACATAAAGAATTCAATGAAGTTGCCTATATTGAAGAACATAGA